>NZ_CBDLAM010000071.1:0-17649 GCF_965301125.1 Anaerosporobacter sp.
ATAGCAGGCAATAAAATAAAAGATATAGATCCAATAAAAAATCTATCACAATTAAAATATTTGGATTTAGATAGTAATAAAATTACAGATATATCTATGCTTAGTAATCTGATAAATTTAGAGCATTTGGATGTATCAAATAATTTAATAGAAGATGTATCGGTACTAAAGAATTTGAGTCATTTAAAAGAGCTAGATTTAAGTCGGAACAATATCTCAGATACTTCGGTACTTAAATTTTTAACAAATTTAGAATATCAGAATATTGAAAATCAAAATGTAACTACTGATTAAGAAAAGTTTATATAATATATTAATCTATGCAGCGAATAGTATATTCGTATTAGCAAAAATAAATTAGCTGTACACGAAAAGTGTACAGCTGTTGTAATTAACTTATGATATTCTTAGTTTATCCTATAATAAGTCAACAATTATTGACAAGATGAACAATTACATTCAGAACTTACGCCTTCTTCTTTTCTACGTAATATATCAAAATTTTCTAATTCCATACCAAAGTCTACATAGATTTGTTGTTTTGGATGTGGACAACTATCCATATCTGTGCCTTCTTCATCTGTGATACGTTTTACAGTAGCCATAATGTTTTCTCCATTTGGCTTCATGATTTCAATTGTATCACCAACGCAGAATTTATTTCTTTGCTCTAAACCATACATACCTGCTTCATTCTTACCTTGAATAATTCCAAGATACGTATATTCTTTCACATAAGTGTTGCTATCATAGATTTGTGTTTCACTTGTTGTTGGACCAAAGAAGAATCCTGTAGTGTATTGACGATACGTACATTTTGCAATCTCCTCTTTGTAATAAGGAATATTTTTACGATATGTCTCTTCACTAATATAGTAATCATCAATGGCTTTACGGTATGTTCTTGCTACCGTAGCTACATAAAGTGCAGTTTTCATACGTCCTTCTACTTTAAGACTATCGATACCAGCTTCAATTATCTCTGGAATATGCTCAATCATACATAAATCCTTAGAGTTGAAGATATACGTTCCTCTATCATTCTCAAAGATAGGCATGTATTCACCCGGGCGAGTTTCCTCAACGATATGGTACTTCCAACGACAAGGGTGGGTACATGCACCTAAGTTAGCGTCTCTTCCAGTAAAATAATTACTTAATAAACATCTTCCTGAGTAAGACATACACATTGCACCATGAACGAATGTTTCAATCTCAAGATCATCTGGAATGTTCTTACGAATCTCAGCAATTTCATGTAACGATAACTCTCTGGCAGATACTACTCTTTGGGCACCCATTCTCTTCCAGAATAGATATGTTCTATAATTTACGCTATTTGCTTGCGTACTGATGTGTAATTCCATCTCTGGAATAACTTCTCTTGCAATATCAAACACACCTGGATCTGAAATAATTAAAGCATCTGGCTTAATCTCTTTCATCTCTTCAAAATATTCTGCAACACCTTCTAAGTCACGGTTATGTGCAGTAATATTGGCAGTAACATAAACTTTCTTACCAAATTGATGGGCATATTGAATCCCTGCAATCATATCTTCTTTCGAAAAGTTCTTCGCCTTAGCACGAAGACCAAACATCTCTCCTCCAATATAAACGGCATCTGCACCATAATTAATAGCAACCTTCAACACTTCCAAGTTACTAGCTGGAATTAATAATTCTGGTTTCTCTCTTTTGCTCATTGTACTAATGTTCTCCTTTATATACTTTACGTCTTCATGATATTACACTTTAGGTTTGTTTGTTTTTGTTTGCTTTTGCTTATTTCTTTTTATTTAATTCTCTTTATTTATTTCAGTAATAATTCTATTTTCTTTTACCATTAAAACTAACCTTAAACACGAATCTTTTCGTCTATCTCTTAAGAAATAAGTAAATTATTAATATCTATATCATAAACCTTGCGAAACTCAACTAAGTAAATCCGCATACTTCTTACCTTGAAAACTATACTAAGAAACGATAGGGTAGCACCTAAAGTACTTCTTAGTGTGAGCTAAACACCAAAGGAAGGCGAGGCATGGACGCCGAGCCAGCCTGAGCTGAGGCAGGATGCCGAATCGAAGGCGTGTCCGCATCTTTTATAAAGACTTCCGCTCACACTTAGAAGTTCTTAGGTGAGCAGCGTGTTTCGTGTATAGTTTACAAGGTAAGAAGTATGCTCAACAACCTCCCAGTTTCGCAATTTTTCACAACTTAGATTCGTGTACTCAAAGTAACTCCATCCCCGATTGGCAAGACAATCGTATCAAATTCTTTCATATGTGTCAACTCATATAGGTATTCTCTCATGCGGGAATGAATGGTACGATTTCTTCTAGTTACTCCATAACGGGATTGTACAACATCACCATCTTGTAAGACATTATCAGATATTAAAATACCCCCAACAGGAAGCATTTTCATAATATTCGGTAAGAAATTAATATATTGTCCTTTTGCAGCATCCATAAACATAAAATCAAATGTCTTATCTTCATCCGATAACTGCTTCAAGATATCTGCTGCATCACCTTCAAGTAACGTAATTTGTTCTTCTCTCTTAGCATAGGCTATATTCTCTCTTGCTTTAATTATACGTTCAGGCATCTTCTCAATCGTTGTGATATGACAGTTTTCTGGCATATATTCACTCATCATTATGGATGAGAAACCTACAGCAGCACCTACTTCTAATATATTCTCTGGTCTTAAAGAACGTAGCATAAAACGAAGAAGACTCTGGGTAGGCTTCTTAATTATTGGTACATAATCAGCAAGTGCCTGCTTTTCAATCGCATTCAGTTTCTCTGGCATCTCCTGTTCTAAAGAGAAAATATATGCTGCAATTCTTTCATCTACTATCATGAGATTGTACTCCTTATCAATTTCCTATTCAACAATACAAAGGAGTCATTGCAGAACCTAGCCCTGCAATAACCCCTTTGGTATCCATCTTAATTTGTATTCTTCTTATCGGTACTTGAACTGGTCTTTTCATCTTCATCTTTATCCAGGTTATTATCATAATTGCTTATTTGATCTATAATCTCACCATAGGTCATTGACGCATTCACTATATATTTACCTGTTTTAATATTTGATTCAAATAATTTTGCACGTAAGTAAAAAGAATACTTGTTGTCAATTACACGATTCATCTCTAATTTTCTCGCAACACTCATTGTTGATTCACCTTTTTGAATCGTGATGGTTACATCTTTCACCGTTTCTCCTGCTTCTGCAGCTGCGACTTCACCAAATACTTGATAAGCAAAATCAAATGCCACTCCACTATACTTAGCTATAAGCATAACAACAATAACATAGAAAAGTACATTTAATAATACATGTATTACAACGCTTGATATTCTAAGTACTAGCTTCGATGTCTGTGATCTTGACGTCATTGGTGAACCCCCTTTTCTTTTTATATAAAATCTACATTTAAATCAATATTGTCCCATATATAATGATTAATATTTCTTAATATATCATTGATTTTTTTCTCTGAAATTAAAAACTCTTGAACATTTGGAAGCATCAGAATATCTTTATATTCTTCTCTAAGGGATTTACATATTTCTAATGAATTCTCATTAAGCTGTATGTCATAACTTTTCTTTCGAAAATCATTCAACCTTGCTAATAGATTTTCATCCTCTGTGAATTCTTTATAAATGCGTTGATATTGATTATATTCATCACTATCCTTAATGGAATCAATCAAGTTTTTCAACTGATACTCTATATTATGACTCATCACTAATCCGCCTTTACCCCTTATACTTCCATAATAATTGGTAATATCATTGGATTTCTCTTAGTCTTCTTCCATACATAATCACTTAAAGAATCTTTAATTTCCATCTTAATCTTGCCCCAATCGGTAATATTGCGGCCAATACATTTATCAAGAGCATTATTAACCACTTCTCTAGCATCATCCATAAGAGTTTCAGATTCTCTTACATATACGAAACCACGTGATACAATATCTGGTCCAGATAGTATCTGATTGCTGTATTTTTCTAATGTTACAACTACAATTAATAAACCATTTTCTGATAGATGTTGACGGTCACGAAGAACGATATTACCAACATCACCAACTCCAAGACCATCTACTAAGACACCTTGTGCTGGTACTTTACCAACTATAGCAGCTTTTTCTTCTGAAACTTCAAGAACATCACCAGTTGATAAAATCTGAATATTATCTTTTGGAATTCCAAGGCTTTCTGCAATTTCCGCATGTTTTATAAGATGTCTATATTCACCATGCACTGGTATAGCATATTGAGGTTTAGTAAGTGCATATATTAATTTAATTTCTTCCTGACAAGCATGTCCAGATACATGTGTATCTTGGAATACTACTTTAGCACCTTTCATAGATAATTCATTAATTACCTTAGAAACTGGTTTTTCATTACCAGGAATTGGTGTTGAGCTAAAGATTACGGTATCGCCAGGTTTGATTGTAACCTTCTTATGAATAGATGCTGCCATTCTTGATAATGCTGCCATAGCTTCACCTTGGCTACCTGTTGTAATTAATACAAGTTGCTCATCCGTATAGTTTTTCATCTGTTCAATATCGATCAAAACATTATCAGGCATACTGATATAACCTAATTCTGATGCTGTCGATATAATGTTAACCATACTACGACCTTCAATAACAACCTTACGATTGTATTTGACAGCAGAATTGATAATCTGTTGAACACGGTCTACGTTTGAAGCAAATGTTGCTACAATGATACGATGCTTTGTATTCTCTGCAAATATATTGTCGAATGTCTTACCAACTGTTCGCTCTGACATCGTATAGCCTGGTCTCTCTACATTAGTACTATCACACATCAAGGCAAGTACACCTTTCTTACCTATTTCAGCAAATCTTTGTAGATCAATTACCCCACCAAATACTGGTGTATAATCTACTTTAAAGTCACCTGTGTGAACAATAATTCCTGCTGGTGAATATATCGCAAGTGCAGCTGCATCTGCAATACTATGATTTGTACGAATGAATTCAATACGGAAACAACCAAGATTAATAGATTGTCCATACTTAATAACTTTACGTTTTGTAGTTTTTAATAAGTTATGTTCCTTTAACTTATTCTCAATGATTCCAATTGTAAGTTTTGTTGCATAGATTGGTACATTGATATTCTTAAGAACATATGGTAATCCACCAATATGATCTTCATGGGCATGTGTAATCACAAACCCCTTTACTTTTTCGATATTATTCATTAGGTATGTTACATCTGGTATAACCAAATCAATACCTAACATGTCGTCTTCTGGGAATGAAAGACCGCAATCAACTACGATGATACTGTCCTCATATTCAAACGCTGTAATGTTCATTCCGATTTGTTCTAGTCCACCTAGAGGAATGATCTTTACTCCCTTTCCATTTGTTTCTTTTGCTTTCAAAAAATAGCACCTCCAATGATTTTTTTAATTCTATATTTCAATCATTGTGAACCACAGTTATACTGCCTGTATACGTCCTACGAAGCGCACCTCTATATATTTACTTTATTTTTCTTCCAATATTCGTTGGCATTTAATACAATAACCAAATAGTTTTACCTCATGGTCTACTACACGAAAACCCTTCGATTCGTTTATTCTTTGTTCTAGCGTCTCAAGTAAATCATCTTCAAAAGAAAATACATTACCACAATTTAAACATATTAAGTGATGATGATGGTGTTCACAGTTTTCTTTTCCTAACTTTCCTATCTCATAACGTACATATCCATCATCTAAGTTTAATTTATCTATTAATTGTAACTCAGATAATAGTTGAGTTGTACGATACACAGTAGCAAGTCCGATTTCAGGATATTTTTCTTTGACACAATCATATATTTCTTCCGCAGTTAAATGGTTATCTGGCCTGCTATCCAAAACTTCTAAAATCGCAATTCTTTGTGTTGTAACTTTTAATCCGTTTTCTTTTAATAATTCTTTAAAACGTGTTTGGTTATTAGACATATTGCCTCCCTGCCTGTTAGTACAGGTATATTAATAAAGTAAGCGTAATTAATTAGAGATACACCCTATAACAAATACATATTAATTCCAATGATTATATATACGCTTAAATTCTACTCTATTTCTATATCTAAACATCGCGTGGAGCGATTTATTATTCTTTCTCTAATTCAATTTCTGTATCATCTAGCATTTCAATAAAAACTTTTGAAATGGCTTGTAATTCGTTATCATCTTCGACAACATCATAAAGAACATCATCAGCTTCGTTTGCTGATTCCTTTAATATCAATGCATTTGCTTCTTCCGTTTCGACAGAATCTGCTACTAAGATATAGTTCACACCATTGATCATCGTCTGTTCCAATACATAGAATTCTATCTGTTCATTATCTTGTGTAGTAAACACAATTTTTTCTTGCTTTTCTTCCATTAATTATTCTCCTTCGCTCATACAGTCCATAGTTTGTACACTATTTCGTTCCATAGCTAACTTATCTAGATACCCTTGTAATATGAAAACTGCAGCAACTTTATCTACAACTTTAGCACGATTTTCTCTACGAACATCACCTTCAATAAGCGCTTGATGCGCTGCAACGGTTGTTAGTCTTTCGTCCCATAATATTACTTCAAGCCCTGTACGTCTTCGTAACATCTCAGCAAATTCCTCTGATTTTTGCGCACGTTCACCAACTGTATTATTCATATTCTTAGGATATCCAAGAACAATACTTTCTACTTCATATTCTTTGGCTAATTCCTCAATTCTAGCTAGTGTCTGCCTTAACTTATCTGGTTGTTTTCTTCGAATTACTTCGATTCCTTGTGCCGTTAATAATAGTGCATCACTAATTGCCACACCAACTGTAACTGAGCCATAATCTAGCCCCATTATTCGCATAAATTCTCCAATCCATAACTATAACAATTCTGACAAGGTTTCCATTATGTTACATCTACGGTACATAATGGAACACCAATTCTAGAATGATTTTTATTTTGTTATTCTCGTATTAATATAATTCTCCAAAAGTTCTTCTAAGATTTCATCACGCTCTACCTTCATGATTAAGCTTCTCGCACCTTTGTGGCTTGTAATATAAGTAGGATCTCCTGACATAATATAGCCCACGATTTGATTTACAGGATTATACCCTTTTTCCACCAATGCAGTGAATACTGTGGCAATCACTTCACTTACTTGAATCTCCGGTTCCTTTTGTACTTTAAAATATTGAGTATTACTAATGTCTTGCATATTATCACGTTCCCTTTTCTAGCAATTTGCAACTTATTGCTTAATCATTATTCTCTGTTATAAATATATTAATATATCCGAGCTAAAAATTCAATGTATTATTTTGAATAATTGATGAGTTGCATTATTTTGTAACTTTTTTACAGTATTATTGCTATAAAGGTAGACCATTTGAATCAAAACAAGCGTACAAAATTTCATCTGTAATAAAATCACGTATCTTTACTGGAGCAATTGTATTAATTAATGACTCATCACCTTCTACAGCAACTTTAACATATCTTGCTGTATGTCCTACTACATAAGATTTCTCATTAATTGTTACAGCTTCTTCAAATAAAACGGTTTCTTCTTCACCGATAAATGATTGTTTATATGAATGATTATTTTCTTTATCAAGTCCAATTAATATTTCACTACGCTTATGTTTAATACTTTCATCGACTTGATTTTCCATAGTGGAAGCTTTCGTACCTTTTCTCTTTGAATATTTGAAAATATGTGTTTGAGCAAATTTCACCTTCTTAAGGAATTCTTTTGTAATCTCAAACTCTTCCTCTGTTTCACCAGGAAAACCAACTATAACATCTGTTGTAATGGCGGGTTTGTCAAAATACTCTCGTAATAGTTCACATTTTTCAAAATATATAGTCGTATTATATTTACGATTCATTCTCTTTAAGGTTGCGTCACAACCACTTTGAAGCGATAAGTGGAAATGAGGACAGAATTTTTTGTTCTTACTTAAAGTCTTAACAAATTCATCCGTGATTATTCTTGGCTCTAATGACCCAAGACGAATTCGCTCCAAGCCCTCCACCTCACTAATTTCTGTGATCACTTGTAATAACGGAGTACTTTGTGCTTCATTTATTGCTTGATCATACTCCTGTGCCGAACTATTATCCATACCAAAAGAAGATAAGTGAATACCTGTTAATACAACTTCCTTATATCCCTTTTCTACCAATCGTTGTACTTCAGCTAAGATATCTTCTTTCTTTCTACTTCGTATTCTTCCCCTTGTGTAAGGAATAATGCAATATGAGCAAAACTGATTACATCCATCCTGTATCTTCATATAAGCCCTAGTTTTTTCTGATAAAGAACCAATTGCTAATTCTTCATACTCTGAATCATGAGCAATATCAATAACTGCATCAATACAAGTACTATTTTCCAGATACGCCTCTACTATAGATACAACCTGTTTCTTTTGATTGTTACCAACAACTAGATCGATCGCTTCGTCCTGTTCAAGTGCTTCTTTTGCCGCCTGTACGTAACATCCAACCGCAACGACTACTGCATTCTCATTTTTTTTCTTTGCCTTGTGAAGCATCTGTCTTGATTTACGATCTGCTATATTTGTTACTGTGCAAGTGTTTACCACATAAATATCTGCTAGGTCATTAAAATCTACTACAGTATAAGAAGCATCTTTGAATAATTGTTCCATTGCCTCCGTTTCATATGAATTCACTTTACATCCTAATGTTAAGAATGCTACTTTTTTACCATTAGATGTCGGATTATTTTGATTACTCATTCTTATTCCTTTCTAAAACATGGAAAAATTTTTTGACGTTTCTCACGTTTGTTACTGCCTTTTTTTATCTATATTGCATATTGACTTTTCTATGTTGAAAATGTAGTATAATAGTATACTAAGCGATAGAACAACAAGCGAAATCATAGCAATTCTATTGTTTAAATACAAACACCAAAGGAGGATTTTTTACTATGAAAACAGTTAAAATTTCTTTAAATTCAATTGATAAGGTAAAAGCATTCGTTAATGAAGTAACAAAATTCAATTCTGATTTTGATCTAGTTTCTGGTAGATATGTAATTGATGCAAAATCAATAATGGGTATCTTCAGTTTAGATTTATCAAAACCAATTGATTTAAACATTCACAATGAAGAAAGTGTTGATACTATCTTAACAGCACTTGCACCATATATCGTTGAATAATTAACATGCTTTTGTTATATACGCGTGAGAAAGTAGTTACTTATGGAGAGGATACAATGTATCCTCTTTTTATTTTTCTTACTTTTTATTCTACTTCTATAGTTTCTATTGTCTCTAATGCTACTTTTACTAACTCATCAATCTTTTCTTCTAGATTACGCTCTGATCGTTCAATTACACCTATGTTTGGTTTTGTAACTGGATGTTTTGCTACGAATATAGTACAACAATCTTCAAATGGCAAGATTGATGTTTCATACGTATTAATTTTCTCTGCAATATCTACAATATCTTGTTTGTCAAATCCAATCACTGGACGATAAACTGGGATTTCACAAACTGCATTCGTTGCTGCAAGACTTTGCATAGTCTGGCTTGCCACTTGTCCAATACTTTCCCCAGTAATTAATCCAAGGCAGTTAGTATTTGTTGCAATTGTCTGTGCAATACGCATCATATATCGTCTCATAATAATTGTTAATTCATCATGTGGGCACTTCTCATAGATGTATAATTGAATATCTGTAAAGTTAACAACATGAAGGTTGATTGGTCCTGAATATCTGGCAACCAACTTAGCTAAATCAACCACCTTTTGTTTCGCTCTTTCACTTGTATATGGTGGAGCATGGAAATAAACTGCATCAATTTTAACACCACGTTTTGCTATCATGTAACCAGCAACTGGGCTATCAATACCGCCTGATAACAATAACATAGCCTTTCCATTCGTACCAACTGGCATTCCACCTGGACCTGGGATTATCATAGAATATACATAAGCCTTATGTCTAACTTCTACATTAATACGTACTTCAGGATTTCTTACATCTACTTTCAACTCTGGGAAACGATCTAGTAATGCTGCTCCCATGTCGATACAGATATCTGGAGATTTGATTGGGTATTGTTTATCCCCACGTTTTGCTTCTACTTTGAAGGTGAAGTTTCTATCTGGATATTGATTTTCTACGAAATCTCCTACCTTACTTACAAGATTATCCCATGCCGTATCCTCTATTATTACTACTGGGCATATTGCTGCGATACCAAATACTCTTTGAAGAGCTTCTACTGTCTCCTCATAGTCAAATTCAGATAAAGCTTCAATATAGATTCTTCCTTGCTCTTTTGATACATAAAATTCGCCATCAATATCCTTTAATGCAAATTTGATTTGATCACGTAATGCATTTTCAAATAAATAACGGTTCTTTCCTTTAATTCCGATTTCAGCATACTTGATTAGGAATGCTTTAAACATATATTCGCACCTGTGCCTTTCTTTTTTGTACATCATAATTTTTCGTTGTATATCACAATTCTATTAGTTGAATTCTCATTTAGTGTCTTGTATATCTTCTTAAAATTGGTAAGATTGCACTAAGCTGCTCAATTGCATAATTAATCTCATCTTTTGTGGTATTAACAGAGAAGCTAAATCGAATTGTTGAATCTAATAATTCTTTCTTTACTCCTATTGCACGTAAGGTACCACTAAGACCTGGATGATTTGATGCACATGCAGAACCAGAAGATACATAAACACCTTTATCTTCAAGAGAATGAAGTAATACTTCGCTTCGAACTCCATCAAAACTTATACTAACAACGTGAGGAGCTGTTTCTTGTAATGTCGGTAAATCTACCGCATTTACTGTAGTTCCTTCAAGCTTTCTAATTTCATCGATTAAATACTGTTTTAACTCATATAGATGTGCTACTTTCTGCTCATGATTCGTATACATCTCTTCTACTGCTTTTCCTAAACCGGCAATTCCTGGAACATTTTCTGTCCCTGAACGCATACCCTTTTGTTGTTCTCCACCGTAGATTATTGGTTTGATTTTTACTTTATCTTTAATATATAAGAAGCCAGCACCTTTAGGTCCATGAATCTTATGACCACTTACAGATAATAAATCAATTCCTAATCTTTTTGGATAGATTTTATATTTTCCAAAAGCTTGTATCGCATCAACATGGAATAGTGTATTCCCATTCTTTGATTTAACTAACTTTGAAATTGCTTCAACATCTTGGGCTGCCCCAACTTCATTATTTACATACATAATGGAAACCAAGATTGTGTCAGGACGAATTGCTTCTTCTAATTTGTCAAGCTTTACCCTGCCATTACCATCTACTGGCAGATAAGTTACTTCGTATCCACAACTTTCCAAGAAAATAAGAGGGTTATGCACAGAAGCATGTTCAATATTGGTTGTAATAATATGTTTTCCTGATCTATTATTAGCTAAAGCCGTTCCAATAAGCGCCATATTATTGGACTCTGTACCACCTGAAGTAAATACAATTTCTTTTGGATCTACTTTAAGACTTTTGGCAATTATATTTCTAGCATCTGTTATATATTTTTCTGCATTTACACCTTTTGCATGCATGGATGATGGATTTCCATAATCTTCTTCAAGTGTTTTCATCATAATATCACGTACGCTATCAAACACTCTTGTTGTCGCAGCATTATCCAAATAGGCTTGCTTATTTTGGTCTGCTTCCTTAACTTGTGTATTCATAACTAAATTAACTTACTCCTTTCCCTCTAATTCAAACATAAGTACCGACAAAATTGTGAGTCCTGCTGTCTCCGTTCGTAAGATTCTCTTACCTAAAGTAATTGGTTTTATCCCCGACTCCATTGCATATGCAACCTCTTCGTCTTCAAATCCACCCTCAGGTCCAATAAATACAGCCACTGATTTCTTGCCTTGTACTTCTTTGATAATTCTTTTTGTTTCTCCCATTCCTTTTGCATGTTCAAAAGGAAGCACTTTAAAGTCCATCTCTTTCGCCATGTTAATAGCTTCCTTGTACGACATAACAGGAACAACTTCCGGAATAATCCCTCTATCAGACTGTTTTGCCGCACTGGTTGCAATGGATTGCCAACGCTCTAACTTCTTTTGTTCCTTCTTTTTATCATCAAGCTTAACAACACTTCTCTTCATCATAACAGGAACAACTTGATACACACCTAACTCAACAGCTTTTTGAATAATTAATTCCATCTTATCCTTCTTAGGAAGGCCTTGGAATAGATAGATCTTAGCCGGTAACTCCGTTTGTGTATCTTCTGCCTTAACTATCTTTGCTTGTATGAAATCACCTGATAACGAATCAATCGTACAATGATAATCCATACCTTGCCCATCACAAAGAATCATAGCCTCACCAATCTTCATACGAAGCACATTCTTAATATGATTCACATCAGAACCTTCAATCGTTATATACTCATCATGAATCTGACTTTGTTCTATATAAAATCGGTACATATAATAACCATGCCCTTTCTAAAATAATGTGCAAAAAACATATCTAAAATCTGTAGCATATCAATATAAAGCATTTTTGTAAAACGACTTAAACCCTGCAATCTATAATACTTAAATCGTTACATAACGTTTTAAAAAAACTACACTTTATACTACCTAATTCATTGTAAAATGCTTTAAAAATCTATACATTATACTACGTGAATCTTTGCAAAAATCTCTAAAAATCTACACTTTATAGTACTTAATTCTTTACAAAATGCTTTGAAAATCTGTACATTATACTACGTGAATCTTTGCAAAACCCTTTAAAAGTCTATACTTTATACTACGTAAATCTTTGCAAAACGATCATAACTTTACATATAAGCTTTTTGACTTCATATTATGGCTAAAAAACGATAGCGTACACCTATAGTACTTCTTAGTGTGTGCTGTAAACTTAGGAAGGCGAGGCAAGGACGCCGAGCCAGTCCTCACCATGACACGGAAGTCATGTTGAGGACGTTTCCGTACCACTGTGAAACCACTTTCGCACACACTTAGAAGTAACTTAGGTGTGAAGCGTGTTTTGTGTCATAATATGACGTTAAAAAGCCTTCGATAAACTAAATGCGTTTTGCCTCCAACAACCTATTTTTTTGCAACAAACGATACCCATTCGCCCATTTCATTCTCTTCAATAATGGTAAATCCATTCTTCTCAATGGCGTCTTTTACTTCATCACGTTTCATATAGATAATTCCTGATGTAATGTATAGACCACCTTTTTTCAAATGTTGTCCGATTTCTGAAGACAATGGAATGATAACATCTGCAAGGATATTTGCAACAACTATATCATACGTTTCAAAACCGACTTCTTCTTGAAGTATATGGTCATCTATAATATTTCCGATTTTAACAGTGAACTCTTCTTCTGTAATTCCATTCACTTTTGCATTATCGTACATTGCATGAATTGCATTGGGATCAATATCCGTTCCTAATGCTAATTTTGCACCTAATTTCAACCCAATGATTGATAAGATTCCACTGCCACTACCTACATCAAGTAGTACGGTATCCTCTGTAATATATTTTCTAAGTCCTTGAATGCAAAGTCTTGTTGTCTCATGACTTCCTGTTCCAAACGCTGTACCTGGATCGATCTCTATAACTAAATCATTCTCATTCTTCTCTTCTAAAGTCTCCCATGTCGGTTTGATAATAATATCGTCTGCTACACGGAATGGCTTCCAAAATTGTTTCCAGTTGTTAATCCAGTCTTTATCTTCTGTCTCTGATACAGATATCTCCATATCACCTACTTCAACAAAGTCAGCTAACTCTACAAGGCCATTCTTTACATTCGCTAAGATTCTATCTGAATCTTCACCATCTGAGATGTAGAAACTTACAGTAGCTTTTCCATCATCTACGCCTAAGTCAGGCACGATATCGATATACATCTCTTTTTTCTCATCTTCCGTTATAGGAACCTTGTCCTCAATCTCGATACCTTCAATACCAAGTTCATCTAACATATTACTAACCAAATCCACTGCCTGCGTAGTTGTTTCTAATGAAAATTTAGTCCACTTCAATTTCTTCTCTCCTTAAACTTTACGATTTATATCTAAATCTATTTCCATTTATAAAAACGGATATTCATATTTCACTCCGCTACTTACTAAAATATTTATATATATATTCGCCCAAATTGATATTATATCATAATACATAGTAAAGTGTCAAAATCTTAAACACTAGCTCATTCTAATATCCTACACTAAAAATCCCAAGAAGGTGTGTGCATATGACGAATAGAAAGGTCGTCTTATGCATTCAGCTTCTTGGGATTATTTTTATCAGTGATTTAATTATTTATTAAACCAGCCTTTTTTCTTGCCTTTTTCTTTATCTTTGTCTTTTTCATCATGTTCTGATGCCTCAACAGAATCTGCTTTCTTACCTGTGATAGACTCATCGAATTTTTGTAACAATTCTTTTTGTTCCGCATTAAGCTTCGTTGGAACTTGAACTACTAATGTTACATAATGGTCACCACGTACATCTTTATTTCTTAACGTTGGAACACCTTTACCACGTAAGCGAACTTTTGTATCTGTTTGTGTTCCTGGTTTTACAGTGTAATAAACGTCTCCATCAACTGTACTGATTCTTACATCACCACCAAGTGCTGCCCTCGCGAAGGTAATTGGTGCTGTTGAGTAGATATCGTAATCTTGACGTTGGAAAATAGGGTGTCTACTTACTACAACTTCTACAAGTAAATCTCCTCTTTCACCGCCATTAATACCTGGTTCTCCTTTATCACGAATACGAACGCTTTGACCATTATCAATACCAGCTGGAATAGAAACTTTAATTTTCTTTCTTCTACTGATATAACCTGTTCCATTACAGTCAGTACATTTATCTTTAATAACCTTACCTGTACCACGACAATCTGGACAGGTTTGAACATTTCTTACCATACCAAATAAAGACTGTTGCGTAAATACAACTTGACCTTTACCTCCACATTTTGAACATGTAGAAGCAGTTGTACCTGGTTTTGCACCAGTACCATGGCATGTTGCACAATCATCTTTTAAAGTAAGATCCAATTCTTTCTCAACACCAAATACAGCTTCTTCGAATGTTATTCTTACACTTGTACGGACATTTTGTCCTTTCATTGGCCCATTGCTACGTGAACGACTTCTTCCACCACCGAAGATATCTCCAAAGATGTCCCCAAAGATATCTCCCATATCCATTCCGCTGAAATCAAATCCACCAGCTCCACCTGCACCACCTTCGAATGCTGCATGACCAAATTGATCGTACTGTCTCTTCTTGTCTGGATCGCTTAGAACTGCATACGCTTCGGAAGCTTCTTTAAATTTTGCTTCGGCTTCTGTATCTCCAGGATTTGTATCTGGATGATATTTTTTTGCCAGTACACGATACGCCTTCTTAATCTCTGCATCGGTTGCTGTCTTGGCTACGCCAAGGACCTCATAATAATCTCTTTTATCTGCCATACTATGTCTCCTAACCGTCACAAATAATACCTAGTCCTTGTGACTTTCTAACTACACTTATACTTTCCTACCCTATATCTATTCAATTGGAGGCTTAATGCCTTCCATACTACCTATATAACAATAGGCAGCCTAATAATTAGACCGCCTATCTGTTTGCTCGGTAACGGACTCATAAGCCCTATAATACTGAAATTTCTATCTTTCGTCAAGCGAAATATTAGTATGAACGATTCTATACTTCTCTGTAGTCTCCGTCTACTACATCATCTGCTGTATAAGAATCAGCTGAACCTTGAGTAGCACCTGACATATCAGGACCTGCTCCAGCAGCACCTTGTGTTTGTTCATATAATTTAGCGAATAAGTTTTGAGCACTTGTCATTAATTTTTCTTTTGCTGCTTTGATATCTGCAACTTCACCTTCTGACATTACTTCTGGATTGCTCTTTTCGATTAATTCTTTTAAGTGAGCTAAGTCAGCTTCAACTGCTGCTTTATCATTAGCATCTAATTTATCTCCAGCTTCTTGTAATGCTTTTTCTGTTTGGAATACCATAGCATCTGCATCGTTACGAGTATCCACTGCATCTTTACGAGCTTTATCTTGTGCTTCGTATTCAGCTGCTTCTTTTACTGCTTTTTCGATATCAGCATCTGACATGTTAGATCCAGCAGTAATTGTGATGTGTTGTTCTGCACCAGTACCTAAATCTTTTGCAGATACGTTTACGATACCATTTGCATCGATATCAAAAGTAACTTCGATTTGTGGAACACCTCTTCTTGCAGGTGCGATACCATCAAGTCTGAATTGTCCAAGTGATTTATTATCTTTAGCGAATTGTCTTTCACCTTGAACTACGTTGATATCAACTGCTGTTTGGTTATCAGCTGCTGTAGAGAAGATTTGACTCTTCTTAGTTGGGATAGTTGTATTTCTTTCGATTAATTTTGTAGCGATACCACCCATTGTTTCGATTGATAATGACAATGGAGTAACATCAAGTAATAAGATGTCTCCTGCACCAGCATCTCCTGCTAATTTACCACCTTGGATAGATGCACCAAGAGCAACACATTCATCTGGGTTAAGAGATTTACTTGGTTCTTTACCTGTTAATTGTTTTACTTTATCTTGAACAGCTGGGATTCTTGTAGAACCACCAACTAATAATACTTGACCAAGTTCACTTGCAGTTAAACCAGCATCACGAAGTGCATTTTGAACTGGAGTTGTAGTTCTTTCAACTAAGTCATGAGTTAACTCATCGAATTTTGCACGAGTTAAGTTCATATCAAAATGTTTTGGACCTTCTGCTGTAGCAGTGATGAATGGTAAGTTAATGTTTGTAGTTGTAGCTGATGATAATTCTTTCTTAGCTTTTTCAGCAGCTTCTTTTAATCTTTGAAGGGCCATCTTATCTGTAGATAAGTCAACGCCTTCTGCTTTCTTAAATTCATCGATCATGTATCTTGTGATTCTTTCATCGAAATCATCACCACCAAGTCTATTATCACCACTTGTAGCTAATACTTCGATAACACCATCACCGATTTCAATGATAGATACGTCGAATGTACCACCACCTAAATCGTATACCATGATTTTTTGTTCATGTTCATTATCAAGACCATATGCTAATGCTGCTGCCGTTGGCTCGTTGATGATACGTTTTACATCAAGACCAGCGATTTTACCAGCATCTTTAGTTGCTTGTCTTTGAGCATCATTAAAGTATGCAGGAACTGTGATTACAGCTTCTGAAACTTTTTCTCCTAAATATGCCTCTGCATCTGCTTTTAATTTTTGAAGAACCATTGCAGAAATTTCTTGTGGCGAGAATTTCTTGTCATCAATTGTTACTTTAAATTCTGTACCCATATGTCTCTTAATTGAAGAGATTGTTTTATCAGAATTTGTTACAGCCTGACGTTTTGCAGGTTCACCAACTAATCTTTCACCTGTTTTTGTGAATGCTACAACAGATGGAGTAGTTCTTGCGCCTTCTGCATTAGCGATAACAACTGGTTTTCCACCTTCCATAACAGCTA
>NZ_CBDLAM010000072.1:0-9622 GCF_965301125.1 Anaerosporobacter sp.
AACTGGAACTGATAAAGAGAATATCATAAACTCATTTAATGAAGCAACAATTGATCCGAATATGTATATTGAAATGATAACAGGAAATATGTTGAAAGTCACGATGAATGAAGGATATGTTCTTACTTTTACAAGCTATGGTTCAAAAAGTAATGTTATTGTTAAGTTTGAAAAAGACGACGATTTAAGGACTTTTCACATAGTAGCTCCTGATATAGCAAAAATATTGTTAGAAAATTAGGTGGATGAAAACCACCTATAAAGACAAATAGAGTAAGCAAAGGTATATTTAAATGAGAGATTACAATAATTACAGTTGAATTATGGAAAATCTAGGTTTATTATTAACTGAAAGCTTTTTATTATAATATAGTGCTTGAGGAATTTATTTACTCAATAAAGGGGATTGAATATGGATAATTTGATATTAGTTAAGCCATCAAAGGAATTAGAAAAAAGCATTTGGGAATATCGTCAGGAATACTTCAATTTTGGCGAAACACATATCAATGGTAGTTGTAGTATAGCATATTTTAATGATTTTAACGAATGGCTTAATATTGTTCTCTCTATTGAAAAAGACAAGTTGTTAGCAGATACAGTTCCTGCAAGCACATTTTTTTCAGTACGAAAATCTGACAATAAAATTATAGGTTCAATTCAATTAAGACATTTTCTCACAGAGGATTTAGAGAAATGTGGTGGTCATATTGGATATGGAATTCGCCCGACAGAACGAAAAAAGGGATATGGTAAACAACAATTATTACTTGTTTTAGAAATAGCAAGAGAAATGAAATTACCCAAAGTGATGATTTCCTGTGATAAAGATAACATAGCATCAAGCCGAACAATAATTAGTTGTGGTGGGATATTAACTTGCGAAAATTATTTTGAAGATAAAGAACAGCAAATATTTTGGATTAACCTCGATAAATGAGACTACCTTAGTTATTGATCAATTCGTATTCTTAATTACTGCTAAAGTTATTTCAAGTATTTGTCGATATATTACATAGTTTTGTTGATATGGTGTTTATCATGTGAAAGGAAAGGAGGATATTGTAATGAATCAGAATAGTTTAAGTAAACAAACAAGTGTATTAAGAGAACGTAACACATATACTAAGAAAATAAATAACTGTAAATCATGCTATAATGATGGGGATTATTGTGAGCATAACAATAGAATCCTATCTATAAGAAAGTTTGCTAGAAATTAGTTGACCATAAGTTTAATTCCAATAGTAACCATGATATTGGAAGACTAGATCTTATAGGAAGCCAATTACTGCATGCGAATTAGCATGTGGTGATTGGCTTCTTTTATGGTATAAGTAGACATAGTAATAACAAGTGAATATTAGAGGAGTATGCGATGGCAAAATATAGAGAAACAGTATGCAAGTATTATGTTGCTTTAGGTGAATGTAAAAAAGGCAGAGATGCATGCCATGAAAATTACTGCCAAAAATGTGATAAATATTACCCTAGAGCAAAAGTGAGACATATTAATAAGAAAAAGAAGAAACTACAAGAAATAAGAAAAAATGAAAGAGATTAGTAAGGTAAAAAAGGTATCACAAGCAATGTGCTAAGAAAGGGATAAGTATGAAAATAATAAAAGGTGAATATAACGAAGCAAAGGTATATACAGATGTAGTGGAAGAGATGGCTTTATCACAGATTAAAACATTATGTGTTTAATTACTGTATTACAAACTGATGAAGTAGTTACGCAGTTCAATGAAAAATACTCGGTAGAGAGCTTACGAAAAATGATTCAAATAATCTCTGCAGTTATAGAATGCCTTATGAAAATTGATAATTATGCTTATCCCCCCAAAGCAAATTATGCAAGAGAGTTCCAATTTCGGAACACCAAAGCTATGATAAAAAATACAGAAATCATTCCAGATAGTGTAGCGGAGCAATTAGATAATCACTTTCATGAATTGGGCTCGAATTACAGATTGATTTATGAAATATTGAAGGATACTGGTTTAAGGCTTAAAGAAGTTATTTTTTTAGAGGCAGATTGTCTCACTGAAAGTAAAGTGGATAAAAAATATTATGTACTTGAATATACACCTTATAAGATTCTAAATAAGTTGAAATTGTCAGGAAAACCATGTAAACAGATAGTTCTGATAAATGCTTTACTTGCTAATAAATTATATTTAAAGATTAAAATGACAGAATCATTAAGGGTACGTTCGGAAAGCAATTACATATTTTTAAGTCAAAAAACAAAGGCAAGAAACAGTATCGATATAGCAATGGCTCAAGAATCAAATTATGTTGATGCTGTTAATCGCATAATTAAAAAGCATAATATCTTGGGTGAAGATGGTGAATTGTGGTATTATACTGCAAGACAAGCAAGAAAAACATTGGCTGTAATAATGGCTGATAATGGGGCAACATCTCAAGAAATTGCAAGTCAACTGGGACAACATGATAAAAGAACCACTGAAAAATTTTATGCTGAAGTAAGAAAAAAGAGGATGGCTCAGTTAAATTCTGATTATTATAAAAAGAAGTTTGCTTTATATGTTGGAGATGAAAATTTAAAACAGTATTCCGAAGAGGAACGAAGACAACTATATGTAGATTTTGCAATGAATGTTAGGGAAGTAGAATTTGGCCAATGTTCAAAGCATATTTCCGAAGGACCGTGCGGTAAAAGAGTTGGGAAGTCTAATTGTGCCACATGCCCGAAATTATGTACAGGAAAGAAATATCTTAACAAGTGGATTGAATTGAGGGATTCACAGAAATACATTATAGATGCTCTCATAAAAGCCTATAAGCATTATAATATCACTGATTATGAAGGATTTGTTGAATACAGAAAGGAAATGAAGTTATTGAGCGATTATCAAGCTGTTATAGACAAGATAAATGAAAAGGAAGGCAAGTAGGATGCTTAATAAAGAGTTTGATTATAGTTACAATATTGCTGATGAAGATGAAGAATTAATAGAATCAATAAAAACTTATTCAATAGTAACTTCATTTGATGATAATACTTGGGTGCTTGAGAAGCTTAAGCGAAAAGGGCTGGGAAAGGGTAAAAATACTTTATATTTTGTTAATATCCCATCCGAATATGCTGTTATTACCAAGAAGTTTGCTCTTTCAAGATTAAATAGGCGTATAGCAGTAAGCACAGTTCAAAGTAATATAACTGGTCTTTCGAGATTTTATGCTTTTTTAAAGGAACAATGTAATTCTTTAAGTATTGATAAGGTTAATAAAGAACTAATTAATGCTTATCAGGATTATTTAGAGTATGTAACTGATGTAAAGAAATCAACTAAAGAAAGTTATTGGACTGCAATTACTGCCTTCTTCTCAAAGATGTCTGCCTTTGAAGGGATTCCAATTGTAAAAATGGGGAATGTTAATCCATTTAGCCGAACATCGTCAGACCGTTTAATAGATAGCAAGTATATTCCCCCAGAGGTCATAAAACAATTTGATGATATATTTTATTACAAAGATGTTCCTTTAGCACTAAAATGTGCCTACTGGATATGTAGACTAATACCTTCTCGTATTGGTGAAGTAGTGTCAATTCCTATCGAATGCATTAGGCAATATGGAGACCTATTTACTTTAACCCTTAATATGTATAAGCAAAATGGTGGGTACATAGAGCCTGAAACAAGGGTGATTGGGTTCAAAAATGAAGATATGGGAGAATATCTACTAAATCTTATTCATGAACAAATGAAAGTAACAGAATCATTACAGCAATATGTTGGAATGAATGATAACGACTTACTTTTTACATATGTAAGAAGCCAATACCATACGAATGGTAAATATAGTGGTAAATATATTTCATCAAAAATTGACACAACAACTGTGTTTACGTTAACGGATTCGTGTTTCCGTAAACAATTAAATGTACTGGCTGATAGATACCAAATAAGAGAAAGTAGTGGTGGTATCTATCATATCACATCGCACCAATTAAGACATAATGCAATAACTGATAGGATATATGAAGGCTTTTCACTGCTGGAAATAAAAGATTTAACGCACCATAAAACTACAGCAATGATTGAAGGAAGTTATGTCCATCCAGACAAGGAAAAAACTATTCAGCAAGCAAGGAAAATAGCCAATGAAGAAACCGAAACGCATGAGTTCAGAGGAAAAATCATTAATAAAAATGTCAAAGCGTTTGATAAAATCATGAGGATGCCACGCTCTCATTCATTGGGTAGACTTGGAATATGCAGTGATATATCTGCTTGTAAAAGCGAAATGTTTGAATGCCTTTCTTGTGACTATTTTAGACCGAACTTAGAGGAATTGGCGTACTTTGAAGAACAAGTATCTGAATGGGAAGAAAAGACAAGGATATTTAAAAATAACAAGTTTATGCTTGAAAATGCTCAATACAATTTGGGTTTGAACAAAAAGATTGTAAATAAAATCATTAGAATGAAGGAGACGGGTTCTTATGAGTGAAAGAGAGATACCAGATAGCTTGAAAAAGCTTCAAGATGAAAAACGAAGTCAAACGTTATCAAAAATCCAAGAAGTAATAGATGAATTAAAGAATGATAATGCAGAAGTTACTAAAAAGAAATTAATAGAGATGACAGGATATTCTGCTTCAACATTAAGTAAGCAACATGTAAAGGTATTATTAAAACATAATAAGGTATGTCAGTACAAGGAAACATTAAAAGTGAAGCCTATTAAAGAGGATGTTTCTGTAAGGTATGAAAAGAGTTTAGAAAAAGCAAATAATGAGATTAGCAGACTTAAAGCAGTTATCGTTGCGAAAGATATTAAAATTAATGAGTTGGATACGTCACAAAAGGAGCTTCAGGAGAGGTATGAAATATTGCTTATTTATATTCAAGGTTAAAAATGAATAAATAGAGGAGGTAATGCAGTTGGAATATTATAAAGAATTACGCAAATTTGTGGGACATAGCCCATTAATACTACCTGGTTCTGTTGTTATCATAGTAAATGAAAAGGGTGAATTACTGTTACAGGAAAGAGACAATTACTTTTGGGGTTTGCCAGGTGGGTTAATGAATTTAGGAGAGTCATTAATAGAAACTGCAAAAAGAGAAGTATTTGAAGAAACAGGGCTACAAATTAATAACTTAATATTACTCGATGTATTATCTGGCCCAGATTATTTTTATAAAAATCCAAATGATGACGAATTGTATTCCGTAACAGCAGTTTACACAACGACTGATTACATAGGTGAATTGATGCCTGACATGGATGAAAGCAAAAGTTTGAAATTTTATAATGTTAATTATTTACCCGAAAAAATGGAGCAAGAATATAAGGATTGCATAAATGCTTATCTAAGAACACTTAACCGTTAAAATTGGAAAGGATGAAATAACATGAAAGTATTATTTTTAGATATAGATGGTGTTTTAAATTCGAACATTTGGAATGAAAAGAATCCGAATGAATTAAGTGATGGGAAATTTATTGATAAGACCAGAGTACAACTATTAGCTGAAATTGTAAAAAAAACAAATGCTCTAATAGTATTGCATTCTGGATGGCGGTTTTGGTTTGATGATAGACTAAATCCAATTCGAGATGAAGCAAAGCATTTTGTTATGATTTTAGAACAGAATGGGTTAAAGATTTTTGATAAAACCCCTGATTTAACAACAGATGAAATAAGGAGAACAAAGCAATTTAGTTTAGTAAAAGCAAAGGAAATACTGTTATGGATTGAACACCATAAGGACGTTCAATCATATATAGTTTTAGATGATTTGGACTTGAATAATAATATAATAAAGAATAGTTTAATTATGACAAATGCCACTATTGGCTTAAGCGAAGAAAATGTATTAGATGCGATTGCACGTCTTAACGGTATTTAATAATTATTATAATTGTATTTCTATTTCTTATCTAATACTTTGAAAAGATTAGCATATTATATAATGCATAATTAATAGTGCATAGCATCATCTACATATAAGTGGAGGAAATCATTTTATAGAAGTGGACCAAGATGAGGAAGGAAATATCTATATCGTTGTGCATTCGGGTTCAAGACATCTAGGACTTGAAGTAGCAAATTATTACCAAGAACAAGCATATAGACAATTGAAAAATAATACACCAAGAGATATCTTTAATCTTGTTGATGAATATAAGGCAGCAGGCAAAGATAATGAAATACAATCTGCAATCGATGACATGAAGAAGCAAATTAAGACGGAGATTCCCAAGGCGCTTGCCTATGTAACAGGTTCCTTAATGGATGATTATATTCATGATATGAAGATTGTTCAGAAGTTCGCTATGTTGAATCGTAAGGCAATGATTGACGTTATCATCAAGGGAATGAAACTCAAAGTAGTAGAGGAATTTACAACTATCCATAATTATATTGATACAGACAATATGATATTAAGAAAAGGTGCTGTGTCAGCAGTAAAGGGTGAGAAGTTATTAATCCCAATTAATATGAGAGATGGTTCATTGATTTGTATTGGCAAAGGTAATCCAGATTGGAACCAATCTGCACCTCATGGAGCTGGTCGTCTTATGTCAAGAAATAAGGCTAAGAATTCCTATACCGTATCGGAATTTAAGAAAGAGATGAAAGGAATCTACACTACTTCCGTAAATAATAAGACATTAGATGAATGTCCTATGGCGTACAAAGGCATGGACGATATAGTAAATAACATCGGAGATACTGCTGAGATTATGAAGGTGATTAAACCTATATATAATTTTAAGGCTGGTGAGGAGTAAAAGTTAAGGTTGATATGGAGGAAAGCAAAAGCTTGAAAGGTTTTTGGAGGGGGAAATAACATTAAGGTATTATTGTCATGATCATTCATGTGAAAAGTGTGATAAGAAAGGATAGCTAATGATGGCTATCCTATTTTTTGATAATTATGGTTGAATCATGGAAATGAATGGTATATTATTAAACGAAAGGCTTTAAAGTATTGAAATTGTAGCAGATATAACGGTTAATAATATAGAATAATTTGTGAGTGTAGGACAAGTTATATGGAGGAAAAATTGAATATTCAAATAGGGATAGTCTTAATTTTAAATTTCATAATTACCATAATCGGAACATTGGCGTATTCTATTAGATTAGTTGGTGTAAGGACTGGTAAAATAGCGATTACGTATTCAGTATTTAATATATTATCATTGATTTCAAGGTTGGCAGTATCTTTTCAAGGGCCCATATTAACTAAATATGTAGAAAATAATTTAAGTGCAGATAATGTATTATCTATCTTCAATATAATTATAGTAGTATCAGGGATAGCGACAGTGGTAGGTGCACTTATGATACCCACTTTTCAAAGAATTTTTTATAAAGGTGTATTAAGTTTTTCCATTGATAAATCTCTTCCTAAACTTGTTATTCATAGTTTTTCTAGAACAGGTATTAACTATATGAAAGAGTGTGTCGCTATTCCTATATCAACAAATATAACAAAAATCAAGTTTAGAAAATTGCCTGTAAAAATAATTCTCTTTAATCTAATTGCGGTTTCATTAATTACTGTAGGCTCATTAGCACCTATATATGCTGGTAGCATTGCACCAGATGTGAGAATGACATGTAATAGTTTATCATCTACTATAAATGGTTTGGCTACAGTTTTAATGTCAATATTCATTGATCCACATTTGTCAATTATGACTGATGAGGTGATAGAAGGAAAATGTTCGGAAGAAGATTTTAGGTCGTGCGTAGTTGCCATGGTGGGAAGCAAATGTATCGGAACTTTTGCTGCGCTTTTATTACTTATACCGTCAGCTTATTTAATAATATTTATAGCAAGAATTATTTAAATCCCCTGTTCGACAAACTTCTCGTAACATAGTTGCTATACTTGTAAATATATATAGTGAAAATGTTATGTTTATAAGGGGGATTATGTATTAATGAAAAAGCAGAGAATCTTTCTATTACTTAGTTTATTGATGATTATCTTAGTTAGTGGCTGTAAGGAAAGTGAGAACCCAATTGATGATGCAGAGGTAGTAAACCAAGAGGAAAAGGAACATACATGTATAATTGCCAATTCGTTATTAAAGTCTTCAAGAGTAGACGAATTCTTTCGGTATTTATCGCAAGACGTAGATAAGAAGTCAATTGAAGCGTATTATGTGAATACGTATGAAGATATTAATGAGAATCAAGAAGTGATTAACAGTATTCGTAATGCAGATCAAGTTGTAATTCTTGGAATTCCAACGAAGACAGAACATAATAGTGAAAAAGATAATTGGTTAAAGTTTGTGGAATTAGATGAGTTAAGAGCGCTTGCTAAGACGGAAACTAAGTGGTATTATGCTGCTGTTTTAGATAGTATTGACTCTACAGACTGGGAGAATATGAATGTAAATAAATTAGAAAAATATAGCACAATCAGCGGAGGATATTCGTGGTATTGCATGACTCATAACGGTCGTTTTGATGCTGCTAATGACTTAGGCGTAGAGGGAGAGAGTGTAAATCCAACTTTGTTAGCGGGATATGGACTAGGTGTATATCTACAATACAAATTATATGGGAATCATTGCACGAATTATACATATTCAGAAATAGTTAGTAAAATGGAAGACACAAATGTTGCAATGGAAGATCGTAGTAAGGATATTGAGGAAGTAAGAAGATTAATAACAGGAGAAAAGACGATTATTGAGGATACCAATATGATAAATGTTATTAATGCTACGGAGGATGAATCGGATTCCCAGAAAGGTGAATTCCCAGAAAAGCATTATTCTGTATTTGATGTCATGTGTGCAGGTGAAGATGGAATTTGGTCGTTGGAGAAGGCTGAAAATGGGGACCCAATTGTATATACTTGTGGTAATGTGGATAATCTTATGGAAGATCCATTCATGCGTTTTTTTGAGCGAACATGGGAAGAAGATCATTGGGAAAAAAATAATTACAAAGAGACAATGGACATGTCTAAAGTTGTTACTATGTATAATAATTATTGCACAAAGAAAGATTTATCTGGAAATTGGTATGCAAGTGCGGAAGATGTAGAAGATGAGAAGATATATCTATGTACGTTTGATCTGAATAGAAAGTTTATAAAGAAAATTTGTCTTAGTGATATCTTGGGAACCTTATGTTATGACTTTGATTTGTTAGATAAGAATCAAATCATTGTTCCTACGTATAGCTATTATGGTCAGACAATGGATGAAAATAAAGATCCGCAGTATAAATACATTTATATAGATGGAATTTCGCTAATTGACATTGATACAGAGAAAATCACTAGAAGATACGATGTTGGCTTTCCGTTACATCAAATTAAGGTGTCAGATGGAAAAATCTTTGGACTTGATTATACGAATGAGTGGTTAATTATCGTCAATCAGGAAAGTGGTGAAGTGGAGAAGTCTATATTCATTGGAGATTTAGGATTTGTGAAAGAGGAAACAGATGAAAGAATGTGGTCAGACAGAAAAAATTTATATGATATAAGCGAGGATAAGGTGTATTTTCTGAAGAAGTCAGGTATCTATGTAATTAATATCAATGATGGTAAATGTAGTAAAATCTTAGAAGGTGGAAAACTGGATTTCTTTAATAAACCTGAAA
>NZ_CBDLAM010000072.1:9632-12083 GCF_965301125.1 Anaerosporobacter sp.
AACCTGAAATGTATGCAACAGATTTCCTTGTAAAAAATAATAATGAGATGTATATACTAGCTGTCAATGTTGATGAAGAATGTGCAACGGACTTTTATCAGTATAGTAAATAGGCAAAGTAATCATCCTGGAGAGATGAAAGATGAAGTGTGTTCACCAGGTGGAACTACAATAGTAGTACATAACATATAATTTAATATGGCAAAGAGAAAGCTGAGATCCAAATCTCAGCTTTCTCTTTATCTTAGCGTGTCCACATTGGAAATAATCCCGTACTTTAGTAAAAGTGCACAGCTAAGAATTAGGAAATAAAAAGTATAAGAAGTAAGTATATTGTGTAATGGGAGTTTAAGGTTTGGTTTAATAGTTGTGGGATATGTAGAAGGTCTAAGTATGAATCGTGTAAAAATATTATGGTATATATTTAACTATTAAATCACAAACTAACAATATACTTGTTTATATTATATAATACAATAATACGGTTAGTCAACTTCTTTTGTATTTATATCTATTGTATAATTGCAAATAGGAAGGTGAGTAAAATATGGACTTAGGAAATAGATTGGCACAGCAAAGAAAAAAATATGGATATACACAAAAAAAGCTTGCAAACAAACTGAATCTTTCGCAGCAAATAATAAGTAATATAGAGAGAGGTGCTTCAGCACCAGATATCAATTTCTTAAAGGGAACTGCTGATATCTATAAAATAACAATTGATGAATTAATTGGAAGAGAAGAAATTTATGAAACAAAAACGAGTACAGAAAAGCAAATCTTAGATGTTGTTAGAGAGATGAATGATTATGAAAAAGAATTGAGTTTAGGACTTGTGAATCAAATCGTTGAGAACAGAAAAAAGAATAGAGATAAAGATAAATAAAAGCATTGCAATTTTGAATGAGTTGCAATGCTTTTTTTATTTGTGAAAAAATATGAATTATAGGATTCTGAAACAACAGGTTATCTCACATATCATTTCAATCAGGTAGGAAGTACTACAGCATTAACAGATCAAACAGGTGAAGTAGTACAAAACTATAGTTATGATCCATATGGTGAATTGCTTACTGAGAATAATGAGGCAGATGCGATTCGTTTCTTATATAATGGTGAATATGGAGTAATAACAGATGCGAACAATCTGTACTTTATGCGAGAAAGATACTATAATGTAGATAGTAAGAGATTCACCAGCGAAGATGTTATAGTTGGAAGTATAAGTGACAGTGCAAGTTTGAATCGATATGCATATGTACAAGGCAATCCAATAACTTATGTAGATCCATTAGGATTATCACCATATAGTATTTTAAGTTCATTAGGGCACAGTCTATTTAATGCAGCTGGATTTATACCAGGGATAGGCGAGCTTTTTGACTGTGTTAATGCTTTATGGTATGCGGCGGAAGGAAATAGTGAAGATGCTATAAGCTCATTTGTCTCAGCATTACCGTTCGTTGGGTCTGTTGCTGGAAATAGTATGAAATGGTTGAGTAAGGGATCTAAATGGGCAACTAAAGCATCTAAATATGTCGATGCAACCTGTAATATTATAGCAGGAACCTCCACTCTTTATCGTTCATCTGATAGTGCTTACAAAAGAGTAGAATATCTGTACGATAATTACATCAAAACAGGAAAGAAATTTGATGGTAGGGCAGCCAGGGAAATCCTTGGTCTAGCATTAGATATAACTTCCAGCGTTCTAGCAGGAAAGCAGATGAAGAGCGGCATAGGAGGATTTTGCAAGCAGGCAAAAGAGGACTGGCAGCTTAGGAAAGCGCTTGATGGATATTCTGTGGCGGATGGGAAGAAACCATCTCTTAAAATGAATTTGCAGTTGTTTGCGAGCAATAGAAGTAAGGGTGGTAGTTCTACATATATTCCGAGAGATGCTGATGGAAATCCAATACCTTTAAATAAACAAAGAGTAAATGGTCAGGATATTCCGCTGGCAGAGACAGCAGCACAAGGAAGACCGCATACCGTGTTAGGTGGTAAAGTAAGTTCCGAAACTGGAGAAGTATATAGGCAGTCAGCAACATTCCCAGCAGGGACTTGGCCTACAGCTAATGGTCAGAATGTTCCGTGGAGTGAGGTGCATTGGACTGACCATGGAGCACCACATCATCATACTAATCCACATCAACATATATTTGAATATAGACCAGATAAAGGAGGATGGATTAGAAGTGAACCGACAATATTTGAACCTTAAGGAAAGTGGAAAAGATGGATTATACATTAGATATAATTATTTTAAAAGAAGAGATAAAACAAATTGATTTATATGAGAAAAAAATTGAATGGGGAGGAGAAAGTTTATCGTGTGACCCACCATGCTATATTGGGCAGAAGAATATTGTTTTTGAACAAATTCGTAACGAAAAGTATTACGATAGGATTATTGGAAAGAAGTTAGAAGACAATTCTATAGTATTAAAT
>NZ_CBDLAM010000072.1:12093-17632 GCF_965301125.1 Anaerosporobacter sp.
GAAAAGTGACTTACTACTAGATTTAGAATTTGCCATTAATAATGGAAATGATATTAAAAGAAATAAATTATTATTATTTTTGGAAAGTTTGTGTGAGTTATCTATGTTTTACATCTTATTGAAAAGAGATGATGAAAAAGTTAAAAAAAGACAGGAAATACAATTAAAAGAACAATTAGTAAAAGAAATATGTGAAAGTTTAAATTGGATAAATCCTCAAGATGTTTTATTATTCAAGATGCGATAGTAATCCATTGTAGCATAAGCAATTTACTACTTGCGTTTAATGGTGGTCATATTTGAGCATTTAGCAAAAGAAGCACTTCTTCTATCAATTCACGTAGAAAGTGCTTCTTTTCTTACAAAGTATCCAATTCAAAATCCTCCCACTGAAACTGCTTTTTATTGTCATAGCAGCGATTGCTTACCATCAGCTCAGTGTCTTTGGAAAGCTGTACTTTCTCAAAGTAGAAGTCCTTGTGGAAGAAGTGTTCTGCTAGCTTCATTTTCATGACACGTTCTGCATCTGTTTTACTGAAAGTGGTATCTGATTTAGGCGGAGTACTCCTGCAAAAGTAAAGGAAGGGGTACTTTGCCATGTGTAGGTACTCAGCTACTTTCTTGTGAAAAGGTGCATAGTTGTACCCTTTGATTCCACAGGTTGTGCCATACATACCATTCCAGGGGTAAATACCATTATGGCTGTGAAGATACTGGAAGAAATTGGTGACATCAAGAGTTTTCCCTGTGCAGAAAAGCTGGCACAGTTTGCTGGGATAGCACCGATTCATTTATCTTCATCTGGTAAAGGGAAGGATAAAGCAACTAAGCAGGGTAACAGACGATTACAAGCGACTATCTATTTCCTCGCCATTCAGATGATACAGGTATCCAAGAATGGAAAGCCAAGACACCCCATGTTTCGTGCGTATTATGAGAAGCGGAAAGCAGAGGGTAAGAACGGACAACAGGCTCTTATCTGCATTTGTAGAAGATTAATTAGTATTATTTATGGAATGTTGAAAAATGGTACGGAGTACCGTATGCCAGTCCTTAAAAAAGCTGGCGAGAAGTTGTAGTAAAAATAGGAAAAATATGATAGGATTTTAAGCAGATACCTTGGTCGGCTCTGGTTTATATATTCTTTTTCAGAGGATGGGGTATAGGCTTGAATTAATATAAGAGTTAAGAGTGTCTGTCAAGGGTGGTAGTAATGCAAAGAGCATTTGATATTGTTGAGTATGGAGATAAAACGCCAGGATTAGAGAATCATCATGGAGTATTAGATGTATGGGCGACACATAATATCGAGGGTTATAAGTCGAGGAAAAATAAATCCACAACAATTGCATTAACATCTGAACAACATGCGGCTACAAAATTAGTATATAGGGATTGGCTCTATGAGAAAACAGGTAAAAAAGTTGGCGGAAAAGTTGATTGGACAAATGTATTATCGCAAGAAATGCAAGCTTTTTCAGAAAGAATGTTTGATGCAGCAAATGTTCCTGCATCTGCAAGAAGTGATGAAATTAGAAAAACTCCTGAATGTACTGTATATAGCTCTTGCTGTTTACCAGCATTAAGTGCTGGAGTTGAATTACCTAATGATTTAAAAGTGTTTTATTAAAATTGTGGTGGTGAAATCCAGAAGAAATTGTATTAGCGAATCCAATTATCGTGGGAGAACTTTGTGAGGATGATATATCGTCAGAATGGTATATTATTTGTAAGGATACAGAAAGTAATTATATTACTATTGACTTGGCAAAGAAGAGATTGGGAAAATGTTATGATAGTTTCTGGGATAGGCATGGAGTAGTAGGAGAATGTACTGTTGTTGCAAAAGACTTTACCGAACTGTTAATGCAATTATTCAGAAATCAAGGCAAAAGTCTATATTGGTTAGAAAATGATTTTGTTTATGTTGGTGATGCATACGATGATGTATAAAATTTATTATGTATCAACATAAGGACACTCCAACACCCTACCATTGTCTATAAATAATAGAAATGGCTCTTGCCAAAGGCAATTAATTTTGTAGATTATTTATAGACCTTATAGCAGCATTACCGTTCGTTGGGTCTGTTGCTGGAAATAGTATGAAATGGTTGAGTAAGGGATCTAAATGGGCAACTAAAGCGTCTAAATATGTCGATACAACCTGTAATATTATTGCAGGAACCTCTACCCTTTATCGCTCATCTGATAGTGCCTACAAAAGAGTAGAATATCTGTACGATAATTACATCAAGACAGGAAAGAAATTTGATGGTAGGGCAGCCAGGGAAGTCCTTGGTCTAGCATTAGATATAACTTCCAGCGTTCTATCAGGAAAGCAGATAAAGAGCGGCATAGGAGGATTTTGCAAGCAGGCGAAAGAGGACAGGCAGCTTAGGAAAGCGCTTGATGGATATTCTGTGGCGGATGGGAAGAAACCATATGCATTATTAGAACAATATGGAATACCATCAACATTAGATAAGTCTTCAAGGGAAGTGCTGGATGCTGGTGGGTATCAGATGAAGGCTAGTGAGGGTGGTAAGGGTTCTAATACTGGTAGAGAATATTGGAGGAATAGTGTTGAATCTGATGGTAATAAAGTGTACCAGAGAGATGATTTGTTTGACACTAACACGAAAAGTTCTTGGAAACAAAAAGGGAAAACTGTAATAGGAACAAATGTCGAAAGAATGGCAGCAGGAAATGCTCCAATTGGGTATGATGGAAAACCAATTAATTTACATCATGTTACACAAAGTCAAAAAGGTGCAATTGCTGAAGTAAGTCAATCATTCCATCAAAAATACTATTCAGTGATACATAGTAACACAGGACAATTACCGTCTGGAATTAATCGTTCGGAGATTAACTCATGGAAGAGGAATTATTGGATTAACAGGGCATTAGATTTTCAGTAAGGAGAAATGTATGGATAGGTATAATGAACTAAGACAAATTATTGAAAATGCAGGAGATTCGGTGGAATTTGCTGAGTTTGGCGAAGGGGTTTCAGATAAATGGATATCCAAAGCGGAAAGGAGATTAAATATATTATTACCAGAATCATATAAATGGTGGTTGAAAAATTATGGTGGTGCTGAAATATATGGAGAAGAAATATTTAGTATATATGAACAAGATTTTGATTCAGTAATTGGTGGAGATATAGTTTATATGTATGAACAAAATAAAAAAATATATCAGTTTTCTAATAATATACTAGTAATTTGTGAGACTGAGGATGAGATGTTTTATTTTGATACTTCTGAGGATAAGATAGATAATGAGTATTCGATATATACAATTAATACAAGAGAATTATATGCATATGATTTTATTGAGTTTCTAGAGAAACGAATTTTAAATTAAATTATGTCTATACTTTAGGATTTCCAAGTCCCTAAAAAAATCTATCTCCTACAAGTTCACTAAGTGAATGCTATGTAGGGGATAGATTAATTTAGTCCATTACCGAATGAAATGGATTATGATGGATATCAGATGAAGACTATTTAGGGTGGCAGTTCCTTAAATACTACATTGTCATTTGAAAAAGTATAGAAAAACTTGAACAATCTGGATTAAACCAGAGCAAACAGTCACATTACCCACGAAAGGAAGAATAATGCAAGGATACAACTGTATAATGATATATAACGTAGAACGAGATAAATTGTTATTCTGTAAGCGAATAAAGGAACCATATAAAGGACTATACAACTTTGTTGGAGGGAAAATCGATCTAGGAGAAGAGGGCTTTACAGCTGCGTACCGTGAACTATATGAAGAAACAGGAATTCGTTCGTGTGATATTAAGCTGAATCACATGATGGATTTTACCTATTATAACCAAGACTGCTATGTAGAAGTATATGTTGGATATTTACAACGAGAGGTGGAATTGAAAGAAGAGTTTCATCCATTATATTGGCTAGAGTTGAACGAAGATTTCTTTAACACGAATCGATTTGCTGGAGAAGGTAATATTGGACATATGGTAGAACAGGTGGTACGTTATGGAAGTGGCGTTGATACAATGGTGGATACACAGTATCAAAGTCGACTGGATAAGAATAGTTTATCAATTGGTGTAGATGGTTGTAAAGGTGGTTGGATTGTAGCAAGTATCGACCATGGTACATTAAAGATTGAGAAGAAGAACTCAATAGGTGAAATAGTTACACAATACTCAGGATTTGATAATTTCTTAATCGATATGGTGATTGGCTTACCAAGTAGTAAAGAGCAGATAAGACCAGATTCATATGCAAGACAGATTATTAAAGAACGTTCCTCTACCATATTTCCAGTACCGTGTAGACAAGCAATTTATGCAGAAAATGTAGCTGAGGCATATGAAGAAAATGTACGTGTACTTGGTAAGAAATTTACTCCTTTGACAGTAGGAATTATGCCAAAGATTCGGGAATTAGATAGCTTTTTACAAGAACATGACCAATATAAGAATGTGATTTTAGAAAGTCATCCAGAGGTATGCTTTGCACGATTAAATGGTAAGACAATATTATCAAAAAAATCGGAGTACGATGGCGTTGCTGAAAGAGTACACATTCTAAATAAGTACTTACCACACTTAGAAATAAATGATTTGATGCAAATGGCAAAAACCTACCGATGTAATGTTGATGATCTTATTGATGCAATATGTCTAGCTGTAACAGCCAATCTAGCGAAGCAAGGGTTATGTGTGACGATACCTGATAAACCAATGTTAGATGAGACTGGATTAAAGATGCAGATGGTGATTGGGAAAGCAGTTGGATCTGTCTGAAAAAGAGAAATTCCAATACGGAAGTGGTACTTCTTGATATTGAATTTAATGAATAGTATTAAGAAAAGCAATCATGTTGTCTTCATTAAGGGACAATATGATTGCTTTTCTGTATGTAATAGTATCTCTAATATCTATAGTAATAATAGAAATACTGGCCATCTTTGATGAAAGCGGTGACATCTCCGGTGGTTAAATTAAGATTTTTCTCCTTTAACTTATTACTACTTATTTTTATTGTACATGTTTTGCGACTATATCCTGCTACATTAACTTTTAGGTCACTAAAAGTTTTTTCGCCTATTAAACTGTTATTATTATAAACGCAAAAGTTTCCGGAAAGTGAAACAATATTATTACTTGTATTATTTATGATTACGAACTGGACTGCTAAAGTAGAGCCATCATACTCTGCATGTTTTGGTAATACATATACATCACCGTATTGTGCATATTGAGAATTTGTTTCATAATTGCACTGATTCTTCTTAACCGTAACGTAGCATTTGTAAGTAATGCCTTTACACTTAGCGGTAATCTGAGCTTTCCCAACTCGTTTTCCCTTAATATAACCATTTTTACTAACAACTACCACACTTGGATTTGATGATTTCCATATTACTTTTTTACCCTTTGATCCAGTTAATTTCAGTCGGTCAAGCTCACCTCGTACCAGACTCGTCTTCTTGCTACTTAATGACATATTCTTAACTTTAATTTTACAAGAATACGTAATACCAT
>NZ_CBDLAM010000073.1:0-17525 GCF_965301125.1 Anaerosporobacter sp.
AAGTATGATCATTCATACTTTTTTTCATGTTCTCTGCCTCTATGTTTGCTTCCTCATGGTTTATTTCTAATATTTCCGTTAAGAAAAGATATAAGATATCATGGGCCTCTAACACTTTTCTAGCAGTTTTATAGCCTTCCTCACTAATTTCAATTTTTCCATATACTTCATAATTCACTAGATTATTTTCTGCCAATAGTTTAATTGATTTATTTACACTCGCCTTTGTGCATTGCATTTTATTAGCGATATCTGTAACTCTAATATCTCCTTTTTGACTCTGCAAAATGTACATTGTTTTGATATATTCTTCTAATGATTTTGAAATACCCATTATACGCCTCCTTTTGTTAACCTAGGTTAACATTACATCCTTTTGGTATATTTGTCAAGTAAATTAAGAATTATTCCTAATTATATATATGTAAAAAAAACAAAGCGCTGTCACTCAAAAATTAACAATGATAGAATCTGAATAAACAGTTCTAAAAAAAGTATCATAAAGTTATTAAATTAAAGAAATGCAACGTTAAAAAACTTCCGAAAAGGTGTGTGCCAACGGCGAACATAAAATGTACGCCATTGGCATTCAACTTCTCGGAAGTGTTTTTACCGGTGTGTGAATGCTTTTAATTTAATAACTTTTCTTTTATAGATACTTTGCAGCTAACTGTCCTAATTTCTCTGGGTATTTCTTTCTGTATTCTTCATAGGTTAAACCTAATGAAGTTACCTCTTTTCCTATATCAACTAAGAATTCAGGGATGTCCTCTTCTACGATAACCCCCATCTCTTTCCCAAAGTTTTCTTTACCAAGAAGTTCACAACCATCTTCATAGACAGCAAATGCAAATTTCGGACCATCATTGGTTGGCTTTTTACCACCTCGAAATCCTAGCGTACCAATTTGATGGGCAGAACAAGAAGATGGACAACCTGAGATGTGAATTGCTGGTAATACCCTATCTTTAAACTTCTCTTGTCTTACACGTTCTATACAAGTATCTAAAAGTCCTTTTGAATTACCAATTCCAACTTGACAGATGGTTGCTCCTACACATGCAGTGGATCTTTCAAATAGTGTATTTGCCCCATCTTTTGTTATCTCTAATACTCTTTGTGCTTCTGTTGCTGTAAGATTGATAATATAGACTCCTTGATCTGGAGAAACTCTTAGCTTCACTTCTTTCATGTTTTTAATTGTGTCATAGAGTTTTGCAAAGAACTCTATACTTGGACTTCCACCAAATGGGTGGTACAATACTGCATATAAGCCAGTTTGGCTTTGTTTTATAATTCTAGGATTTGAGATTTCACCATCTCCAGTCTTATTAACCACATCTGGTTTAACATTAATATCTAGCTTCTCATTCTCTAGATTATAGGAAAGTTTTTCTTGATAGACATTAATAAATCCATCTACCCCCAGGGTATCTTGTAAGAATCTTGTCCGTGAAGCTGCCCTACTAGTATAATTTCCATATTCGGTGAAAACATCAATCATTGTTTTGATGTAATATAGGATTTTACTAGGTTCCACATCTTTCGCAACGCATACTCCCATCTTAGGCTTAATTCCAAGTCCACCTGCTGCATATACATCAAAGGTTTGATTTTCTTTTGCAACAAAGCCTAAATCACGAAATGTTGTATGTGTTTCATTCTTTTCGCTATTTGCAAAACCCACTTTAAATTTACGTGGAAGCTTCACTGTATGAATGAAACCAAGCAGATAGTCACCTGCTTCCTTTGCATAAGGAAGTGGATTAAAAAACTCGCCTTCTTCCACACCTGAAAGTGGAGAACACATTACATTTCTAGGATAATCACCACCACCGCCTCTTGTTATTATTCCATGATCAAAGGCATCTTCTATTAAGCCACAAACAGAAGCCTCTGATAAATTATGAGCTTGTATAGTCTGGCATGTCGTAAAATGCAATAGGTCAATATTGTATTTTTTAATACTATCAACAACAAACTTAAGATCTTCCTTGCTAATTTCACCACCTGCAAATCGAAGACGTAGCATGCTGCTCTCGCCACCTCTTTGAGCATAACTACCGAAACCACCTGAGAAAGATTTATATTCCTGTACTGATATTTCTTTTTGATAAAATTTTTTAGTCATCTCATGAAATTCTTTTAAATCGCCACGAAATTCTTCCACATGATTTTTTGCCATTAAAAATACCATCCTTTATTCTGTTAATGTTATCTCTAATATTAACACATCCAGTATATTTCTTACAAACCCTAATTTATATTTATCAAAATTCTATTTCTTCTTGAAGTCTTATATCCATAAGAGAACTTCCGACGCTTATTACATATTTACCATCTTTTACAATCCATTCCTGACTGGATTCATCATAATGGCTAAAGTCCTGTTTCTTAATTATCATTTCTACTTCCTTACATTCGTCAGGCTGTAACAGTATTTTTTCAAATCCTTTCAATTCCTTTACTGGATTTTGCTTACTTACTTCTTTTTCTCCCACATAAAGCTGCACTATTTCTTTGCCTGCTCGTTTTCCAATATTTCTTATCTTAGCTCTTACTATAAGAACCTCATCACCGCTTTCCTGTAATTTCCATTCAATCTGTATGTTACTATAGGAAAACTCTGTGTAAGATAAACCATGACCAAAACAAAATTGAACTGGTACATTATACTTTTCATAGTATCGATACCCTACAAATATTCCTTCAAGATATTCTTCTGTCAGATGTGCATTCATAAGCTTTGACTCTTCTTTGGTTAATGCTCTACCAGGATATTCACCAAACACAGATACACTCGTATCTTCTAATCTAAATGGCATGGATTCAGCCAGTTTACCAGAAGGATTCACTTTACCAAGAAGGACTTCTGTCAAAGCATTTCCTCCTTCCATTCCGCAATACCCCAACCAAAGAACGGCTTTTGCCTGGTTCAGCCAGTCGTTCATTCCAACTGGATTACCAGCCATCATCACGACAATCATCTTAGGATTTACTTTAAGAAGTTCTTGTATTAATTCATCTTGTTCATAAGGAAGTTCTAAACTATCTCTATCAAAGCCTTCAACATCATATTCATGATTTAATCCTCCGATATAAATCACATCATCATACTCTGCTGCAAGTTTAACTGCCTCTTCTCGAAGCCTTTTCTGCTCATTCTTTTCGGATTCATCTAAGAAATCCTTCTTCTGATCATCTAGCTTATCTTCCAGACTGTCTTCTTGCCAATTTTTCTCCGATTCCTTCTTTGTAGGAACATAATACCCCTGTGCATATGTAATCTCGCAATTACCTCCTAGCTGACACTTTAGTCCTAACAAAGGAGATACCTCATATAACGCTTTTATCTCTGCACTACCACCACCTAATGCATGTAACCGTACCGCATTTTCTCCTATTACCAGTAGCCTTTTTAGTTTTGATTGATCAAGAGGTAATCTTTCTTCTTCATTCTTTAACAGTACAATTGATTCTCTTGCTGTTTCAAGAACTGCCTGACGATGACTTGGTGTATTATAATTTCCACTTTTTCGTTCTGTATTTGAAACTGCTCTTACCTGTTTTTCTCCATCAGGTAACATTGTACAAGCTACATCTATCATTTTAAGTCTTAGCATAAAGCGTAAGATGTTACGAATTTTTTCATCTATAAAACTTTCCTTAATCTCATTATTATTAACCGCCTTTAATAATGGATTTGCCATACAATACTCATCAAAATCAGGAGTTACTGACATCTCAATATCAAGTGGACTTTCTGCAGCTTTCTTGGTATCATGTACTCCACCCCAATCTGATTCAATCAAACCATCATAATTCCATTCCTCTCTAAGAATACGTCCTAACAATGCTTCACTTTGGCAGCAATGCTCTCCTCTAAAAAGATTGTAAGCACCCATTAATGATTTTGTTTGCGCCTCCTTAACTGCTGCTTCAAATCCCGGAAGATATATTTCCCGTAAAGCACGTTCATCGATTTCTACGTTCACCCACAGTCTTTCTGTTTCCTGATTATTCAAAGCGAAATGTTTCACACAGGCTGCAACATCTGCACTCTCTATTCCCTCAATAAGCGGTACTACTAACTTTGATATCAGGTAAGGATCTTCACTGAAATATTCAAAATTCCTACCACATAACGGCGTACGTTTTATGTTAATTCCTGGTGCTAATATAACATCTTTCCCTCGTCCTCTTGCTTCTTCTCCTAAAACTTGCCCTGTCATTTGTGCAAGCTCTTTATTCCATGTGGTTGCAAGTGCACTATTACTTGGACAGTATGTTACATAATCATCTGATGTACCAGAAGGTATCCACTCGGACTGACGAAACTCATTACGTACTCCCATTGGCCCATCTGACATTTTAATGCTAGGAATATGTAAACGTTCCACTTCGCCCGTTTGAAAAAGACCAGCTCCATGAATCATTTTTATTTTTTCTTGTAGAGTAAGTTCTTGTAACAATAGCTCAATTTTTTCTTCTAATTCTCTTTGCTCCATATTTCCCTCCATTATATAATTATCATGTTATTTTCTCATATTATTAGTAGTGCCAGTATACGATAAAAAAAGCTCTTTTCCTACTAGCTTTTTTCCACTTGATTTACTATAATTATTATAGATAAATCTAATAAAAATTGTATATGGGGAATGTGTGAACTATGAGACAGGATTATCATAAGTTTTTTGAGATTTCAAAAATAAAGAAACAAATTTTAAGAATTTTCTTACTTGCAGCGATTCTGCCGATTCTGATTCTTGGCACCTTCTCTGTAGTACATGTGCGCAATCAAATGTCCCAGCATTACCGTTCTCAGGTTAAGGCAGACGGACTTCGTATTAATTCAATTTTATTTGATATTACCACTTCACTCTATACTTCAACGGAAGCTATTTTGAATAGCAATAGCTGTATGAAACTATTTGGTTCTGATTATTCCAGTGATACAGAAAAACAATACTTTAAAGAGATTAATAACTCTTTAAGTTCATTACGAAAGAATACAACAGCAATCTCATCCATACAGATATACACAGACAATCCAGATATTCCAAGTGAAGACTATATATCCAGTCTTCCTAACTATAATGATGAAAACTGGTATTTAGCCAGTAATGGTAGTTGGAGTACATGGACATGCATACCAAGCAAAAATCGCTTCAATAATGATGTCTATGAGCTATCTTTAGTTCGTAGGATTGGAATCATTTCGCAAGAATATTCAGCCTATATCGTAATATGTCTAGACAATAATTACATAAAAAACCGAATCGATCAAACGGACTTTCAAATTATGGCGACAGTAGACAACACTCCAGTATTCTACTCCTCTGACAGATCACTCATCAAAACACAAATGCCCGTACCAAAAGATTTTGACGGGAAATATTATACATATACGGGTCCACTTACTATTAATAATACTACTGTTCTAACGAACATATTGACATTTAGCCCATATAAAACGGATAATCTATTCTTCATAAGTGTCAGTGACTCTTCCGCTTATCAAAATCTGAATCGCATGACACTTCAGTATGTATTTATTATACTTGTTGCAACAATTGTTCCTTCTGCAATCATCTATTTATTTTCTTCTTACTTTAGTGGAAGAATTACCACTCTAAAACGTGCGATGCATCAGGCACGACTTGGTGAGTACAACATTATTGATAACTTTCAAGGTGATGACGAATTAGTTGAAATCTTCCAAGATTTGAAAGCAACAGTACAAATGATCCGTGACAAGGAAGCACAATATTATCAAGCACAATTAAACGAACAACAATTAATTAATGGACAACAAAAAATGGAATTTAAAATGCTAGCCAGCCAAATTAATCCACATTTTCTATATAATACATTAGAGACGATACGGATGCAGGCTTTATCAAGCGGAAATCGTGATGTTGCAACTTCAATTAAACTCCTTGGTAAGTCAATGCATTATGTTTTAGAAAACACCGGTACCAGTTGTACAACACTTACGAAAGAATTAGATTATATTAAAACTTATCTTTCCATTCAACAATTACGTTTTGGCGATCGAGTTAATACAGCATTTGAGATTCAGGAAGATTTAGATACTGACGAATACAAAATTCTTCCTCTTCTGCTTCAACCTATAGTCGAGAATGCTATTATACATGGGCTTGAAAATATCAATGAAAAAGGGCTTGTTACTATTTCAATTGCTACTCAAGATTCCAATCTGATAATTACGATTCGTGATAATGGAATAGGTATGGATGCTGATTCTCTTGATAAACTAAATTCTAATATTAGTAATCATGATCCCAATGATAGCCGAAGTATTGGTTTGTACAATATTAGGCAACGTATTCACCTTTTCTATGGTGAGGAATACTGCATGGAAGTTAATAGCCGTCAAAATCAAGGCACTACCGTAACACTAAAACTTCCACGTTCTTTCACAAACTAAATATACAGGATGGAGATACTATGGAAAACGAATTAATTAATGTACTAATCGTAGATGATGAAAAAATAGTCCGTGAAGGATTAAAATATATTATTGATTGGAATGCACTAGGATTTTGTATCTGTGGTGAAGCTAGTAATGGTAAAGATGCCATTGATATGATACATAAATATCAGCCAGGCTTAGTTCTACTTGATATTCACATGCCCGGAATGTATGGAACTGAATTAATTGAACTAGCTCGTAAAGAGGGATTTTCAGGTGCCTTTATTATTCTATCTGGGTATTCAGATTTTAAATATGCACAGACTGCTCTTCATTTTGGTGCCTCATTCTATCTCACCAAACCAATTGATGAAGATGAACTAGCAGAAGCTGTTACATCTGTACGCGAGAAAATAGAGACAAACAAGTTGCGTGAAAACTCTAGACATCAATATCTTCGTAAAGCAAAAACTACAGTACTCCACGATCTACTTACAGGGAATGAGTTTAACCCATCTATTAACTACGTGGAATTAGGCCTCTCTTCCCCTATTTATCAAGTTGTAATATACGAAGGGTATACACCTTATTTTCGTTCTTATAGTTTTGCTGATATATTACGTGTTACGAACCAGGATAATAACTCTTTTGAACATATAACAATTGACAACCACGAAGTCATTCTGTTAAAAGGGAACTTCGCTTTGGAACGATTTAATGCTTGTCTTCATCATTATGAGGAAGGTACCCAAAAAGGTTCGCCTTTGGATACGATTTTTCTCACCTATGGGCAGACTGTTTCATCGCTTGCTAACATTCATCTTTCCTATGATGAATGCTGTCGGTTAATGAACCGGAGATTTTTCTGTGAGGAAAACCAACACGTACTTTCCTATGAAGTGCTTCCAGAATTGTCTTCCTACCACTCCATATTGAATGCAGATATGACTCAGTCCTATAGTAATAGACTTGTGAATTCCATCACGACCTGTAATCGCCGAAGAATATCAGAAATATTAACAGAATTACGTAATAGTCTCTATACAAGTGGTGACGAGATATCAAATATCAAATATTTCCTTGCTGATATTTTTTTCCAAATTAAGCAATCTATTATGCATTCATATAGCGATGTAAATATTCCTTTTGTTCATAATGCAGCTATATTAGAGTTAATTGAGAATAAGTACTATCTGTATGAAATTTTACTTTATTTTACGGAACAATTTGATATGATTATTCGGGCAATCGGAAATAATTCCAGTGAGAATGTCTTTGATTCTGTATTGGATTATATAGAACATAACTATGAAAGGCCATTAAAGCTTGAAACCATTGCTCCATTATTCGGATACAACAGTTCTTATTTTGGTAAACTTTTCACACAAAAAATGGGCCTTAACTTTAATTCCTACCTTGATCAGGTAAGAATTAAGAAGGCCACATATTTACTAGATAATACCGATATGAAAGTTTATGAAATTGCAAGTAAAGTTGGATACAAAAATGTAGATTATTTTCATCAAAAATTTAAGAAACGTATGAATCAAAGCCCTGCGGAATACCGTCGGAAGGAATAGTAGTTAGTATCATAACTTCTCTTCGTTTTAGACATATCTGACCAGCTTCAAACGTCTGATTCGTAATAACATCGAAGGCTTTAAAAGGTAAATCTATCAATGCATCTTCTTGATTATGATTCATGAGAAAAATCATACGTTCATTCTCATTTTCTCTACTTGTAGCTTCTACTCCATCCGGTGTAACAATTACCGGATGGACATTAGCTGAAGTGCACAGATCCTGTAAAAACTCCCGGTAAAAATCCTCATCAGATGCCGTTGCAACATAATAAGATCTTCCTTTTCCATAATGGTTCATTGTTAGAACAGGCAATTCTTTGTAGAAATCCTCAGCATATCCATAATCATCTATCTGTACTGCACCTTCTAGATGTATCAAATCACATAATAGCATTGCTGGATACTCTTTTCCTTTGTAAGAGAAACCATTTTTTTGTTCTTTAGCTAATGCATCTTCCTCTTCTACCCATATTCCAAGAATATCTCTCAACTTACCTGGATATCCTCCTAAAGTAACAAGATCATTCTCCTCAACAATTCCGCTGAAAAATGTCGTCAGGAAGATTCCTCCTTCCTTTACAAATTCACGGATTCTCTCATCATCTTTACCTTTTACCATATAAAGAACTGGAGCGATTACAATCTTATACTGTAACAAATCATCTTCGGAAGAAATTATATCTACATTATAATTCATATTTCGTAGTGCTTCATAATAACGACCAAATTCTTTTAAGTATTTCAAATCACAACTTGGCCCTGCAGAATATTCAATTGCCCACCAATTCTCCCAATCCATCATTAGTGCAAATGGTTCTCCCTGTTTTATACCACGCATTAGGTCATGTGACATTGCAATTTTAGCATAAGAATCGTCATTAGCGGGATAATTATCCCATGATACAAAGTCCATATGCTTTGCCCATTCAAAATAATTCAGTGGTTTATAAAATCCCATTAGATTTGTTGTTATTACTGCACTAGGAATAATCTTTTTAATTGCGTTATGTTCTTCAATATAACATCTTAACAAGGAATCTGACATAAATCTTCGATAGTCAAGTGAAATTCCCTGAAACATAGTTCTATCCTGTTCAAAATGTTCACTTCTTGAATCTGGTAGAACAATCTCATCCCATTCATAAAAGGTGTGTCCCCAAAAACTTGTATTCCATGCAGTATTCAATTTATCTATTGTATGATATTTATCTTGTAACCAAACCTGAAACTCTTTTTCACAGTTCTCGCAATAACATTCACCGCCAAATTCATTAGAAACATGCCAAGCAACAATATTATCATAGTCCTTGTAACGGTTTGCTAGCTTATTTACTAGTGCAACACAATATTTATGATAAGTAGGGCTATTGGGACAGGAATTGTGTCTTCCTCCGAATTTTCTTTTTCTTCCTTCAAAATCCACTCGTAAGATATCTGGATATTTTTTTGCCATCCATGCTGGATGTGCTCCTGTAGATGTTGCAAGACACACTTTTAGATTATTTCTTTTTACCAGCTCCATAATTTTATCCAATTTTGTAAAATAATAACTTGTTTCATTCGGTTGTAAGGTTGCCCAGGAAAATACATTCAAGGTAACAATATCAATTTTTGCAAGATTTAGTAATTGCATATCTTCTGACCATATTTCTTCAGGCCATTGTTCAGGATTATAATCCCCACCATATGCAATCTTATTTAATTTATTATATGGAATTATAATACCACCTCCTAATTAGTAAAACAGGAACACTGATGTTGTCATCAGCGTTCCTGCATTAATTCTCAATTCTTTATTTATTTTGATACTTCTACTGCTTCTTTAATTTTTACAATTTTATCTTGGCAGTTTTGTTTATCAACAGCTAATACTTGTTCAAATCCAAGTCCATTAACTGTTTCTTTCATTTCTTTATATAAGCTATTAAACTCAGCATCATCTTTAGCAAATACCATTTGCCATGAATAAGCTACAATACTTTGTTTACATTGCTCTTTAATTGTGCTGATATCTGTATCGTATTCTGGTGTTGCATAATTTGTACCTGCAAGAACAAGTAAAAGATTGTTGTCTGACAGATATTCAATTGAAGATTTTACACCATCGTGATGTGCAGCCCAGTCTTCTGTTAATTTTGTTGATATTCTGCTTTGATAATCATCCCAACGTTGGTAATTATAGCACATACCAGTTTCTTCATCTACATCAACTATACCAACTGTCTTAATATTAAGTTGTGAAACGCCGTCTTTCCATGAACCGCCGCCCCACTCTTCTGGAACATTCAATCCATCTTCAATATCAACAAATGCTTTTACACCAAACTCAGTTAAAACTGGTTTACCATCTTTCATTTCCCAAGTTAAACCTTCTGGTCCACATGTTCCACCTGTTTGAGCTGTTGATGTTTGAATACCTTCTGGTGAGTACAACCAATCAATAAAATCAACTAATCTTTGTGGGTCTTCTGCTTTACTTCCAACCATAATACCAACTTCCATTTTACCTAATGGCATAGAACCATAAGATAAGCATTGCATATCATCAATTACAGCTGATTGGAATCCTTTTCCATTAGCTGCGTTTTCAGTTGTATTATATCTACTAGTTCCAAGCCATGGCCATAATGAATACAATACTGCACCATCGTCATATTTTGTTTGAAGTGTATCAAAGTTTTGTGTTGTAGATTCTGGATCTACTAATCCCATTTGGTTTGCTTGATATAAGAACTTTAATGCTCTTAAATAAATTCCATCTTCGTCCAAAATACTTTGTACGTCTGATCCATCAACCTTTGACATAGCAAAACCTGATGGTTCATATCCATATAATGAAGCCAAAGCTCCTGCATTCTGCATTATATCTCCATCCCAATCTTTGAATAAAGAGAATGCATATACATCTTTACCAGAATCGCTCTTTCCTGCTTTATCTTGCATCTGTTTAAGTACATCTAACATGTCCTCTAAAGTAGACATTTGAGGATAACCAACAGCTGCATATAAATCCCAACGTAATGATGGTGCATTAGTTGGTTCTAAAGCTTCACAAGGCTCTGTAGCTGCCTGATTTGAAATTTCACTAGGAACAGCCCACATTCCTTCTGTTTCTGCTAATTCGCTTGCTTGCTTAATTGCTTCTTCATATTTCTTAAGATTTTCGCAACTATCCAAATAATCCGTCATGTTCAAAACAAGACCAGCAGAAACCATATCTTTTAAACGACTTTTATCTAAGTTTGTGATAATTAAATCACCAAGATCACCATTTGCTGAACGTGTTTGATATAATGAATCTCCTCCTCCAGCTACATTTGGAGCAATAATATTTAACTCCATGTTGAATTTTTCTTTTACGATTTTTGCGAACCAACCGCTTTGAACCCCTTGGAAATTAGCTTGACTGTCAAATACATCTACAGTAATGGTTTTTTCATACTTTCCTCCAGATTCTGAGCTAGTTTCCGCTGACTTATTGCTGTTGCCGTTATTACCGTTGTTGCCCCCATTTGAGTTTTTTCCACAACCAGTTAATGATGATGCTATCATTGCTGTTACGAGAGCAATTCCTAATACTCTCTTTTTCATTGTTTTCCTCATAGTAATCCTCCAATCCTTTTCCTTATCTTTTTACTATAATTTATCGCAAGAAGCAATAGCCTCTTCTTACCCCTTAACAGAACCAATCATAATACCCTTAACAAAATATCTTTGGAACATTGGGTATATAAATAGGATTGGCAACACTACAATTACTGAAATCGTCATACGGATAGATGTCGGTGTCTGCTGTGTAACAAGATTTGCAACTGACTGTACACCAGAAGACTTAACCAATGTAGCTATCGAGTTCGCTTGATTCAAATATGTATACAGTAAATATTGTAGTGAATATAACTTCTGATCTGAAATATAAATCAATGTATCTTGGAATGAATTCCATTGTCCAACTGCTGCCCATATTGCAATTGTCGCTAGAATTGGTTTACATGTTGGTAATATGATTTTGTAAAAGCATTTAAGAATTCCTGCACCGTCTATCTTTGCTGCTTCTTGTAGTGCTGGTGGAATTGATTCAACGTATGTCTTTACCATGATAATATTAAATGGTTGTACAATAGCTGGAATTATATATACCCAAAATGAATTTGTCAAATTTAATGTCTTCATAGTCATAAACATTGGAATCAACCCGGCATTAAAATACATCGTGATAATAATGAATCGATACCAAAACTTTCTATGCCACATCTTCTGCTGTGTAAACATAAAACCTAAATATGCAGAAGCCATCACCGTAAATACTGTACCAATTACTGTTCTTGCAACCGATATCAAAATACCTCTTCCAAGCCCGCTAAGCTTAAACACCTGTACATAGTTCTCGATATGAATCTTTTTAGGTAAAAAGTTTATAGCTCCATTTGCGCTCAAATCATTTGCACTAATTGTATTTATAATCAAATAATAGAACGGATAAGCGCAGATAAATGTTAATAATGCAAATACAGCATAGTTACAGATATGAAACAAATAATCCTTTTTACTTTTCTGTTTCCTTTTTTCACTAGTTGCTATCATAATCTTTCTCCCTCTTTTCTATATAATGCTCTCGCCACGCGTCTTCTTCGATGTATAATTTACTATTGCTAACAATGTTATACTAACAAGACTCTTCATGATTCCAATTGCTGTTGCTAGAGAAAGACTTCTTCCAGTCATACCAATATTATATACGTACAAATCCAAAACCTGAATACTTTGCTTATTAAATGAATTTTGGAAAACGTAATACTGATCCATTCCATTATTCAAGAAATTTGCAACTGAAAGCATCAACATTACAAAATATGTAGGCATTAATGATGGGATTGTTATTTTTCTCATTAACTGCCATCTTCCTGCACCATCAACCTTTGCAGCATCATATAATTCTTGATCGATACCTGCGATTGCTGCAAGGTACATGATTGAGCCCCAACCAAGTCCCTTCCATGTGCTCCATAAAATCATCTGCAACCACACATGCTTTGAGCTATCAAGAATCTTCAGCGGTTCTGATATAACTCCAATTTGTTCAAGTACTGAATTAAGCATACCTGATGGTGAAAACAAACAAAATGCTACCGAATAAACCAATGTCCAGCTAATGAAATTTGGAAGTGTAGTAAGTGTTTGTACGATGTTCTTAAACTTTTTACTCTTTATCTCGTTTAAAAACACTGCAAACAATACTGGTAAAAATGATGTAGCAATTCCAAGTAAGCTCATTGCAAATGTATTTTTCAAAACTTGCCCAAGCAACTTTACTTGAGTTGGATTACTAAATAATGTCTTAAACCATTTAAGTCCAACGAATTCACACTGAGATAACTTCAGTGGAGCTCTATAATCGTAAAGTGCATATATCCATCCATGTAGTGGAAAATAAGAAAATAAGAAACACAAAACTAAAAATGGTAGAATCAATAAAAATAGCTTTTTCCCTTCTCTGTTTTTTCTCTTCTTCCTATTTTTTAGTTCTAACTCGAAGCGATAAGGTTGTTCTCCTATACACTTTTTATCCATAATCTTGAACCTCCTTCTGAAATTATCTAAATTTTATCACCACTTTAGACCACTTCATACCACGAAAATTCAAGATAACAAATTGTAAATTTTAGATTTTTACACTAATTTTTAATGGATATAGATTTTTCAAGGTATCAAATATATAATTTTTTATGTATTTTTATTTTTTATTATGTATTTTTAATAAATTCTAAATAAACTTTTTAGATAAAAATCAAAAAAACAACTTTTCAAAGCTGTGTACCATTATGAGTATATATATTCACATATGGTATTCAGCCAGAAAAGTTGTAATGTTGCAATAGCCTTATTTAGTTACAATAATGGTAAGCTATCTCTTAAACACAATGCTCCCCAACCAACCTCTGGATTGGGATATTCAGAATAACCTGGTAGATGTCTCGCTCCATTAATCAAATACGCTTTTATTTTTTCTCCATATAGATAAGGATCATTTCCCTCTACAATTCCCCATTGCATTAATAATGCTGCACTCCCCGTAACAAATGGAGTTGCAAACGAAGTCCCCGTCAAAGAAGTATATCCCCCATTTGGTGCAGTTGTAGTTATATTAACACCTGGGGCAACAAGATCTGGTTTATATCCTTGATCTCTTGTGAATCCACGTCCTGAAAAATTGGCATAACTATCTGTTAAATCATCATATGCTCCAACCGTAATGGAACGATATGTTGTTGATGGAATTGTTAATGTAACTTGTGGAATTGGTCGTAAAAAACGGGTTTGTTCATTAATTGAATTGCCTGCTGGCAACCACATATTATAACTACCAACAACAATCCTCTCTCCATTAAGTGTGATCTTCCATATGCCTGGAGCAACTCTTTCTCCTAAAGGTATAAACTCAAAATATATCTCCTGTGATGGATTAAACGGTATGGGTTCTCCATAATAAAACAAAACCATCGTATTTTCCACTACAAAACTTTGCTTTCCTTGAATTTCACGAATAGGACCTACAGTTACATTATTTGGACTTGTAATTTCAATGGACATAATATCATTATAATTCTTCCATAATTGTAAATTAAATGTTCTTTCGAACTCAGCTACTCCAATCTCTACTATCTCTCTACCGTTGTTACTAACAATACCTGATGTATGACGTGCCATCGCTCCTTCGTTACCTGATCCAATCACAATACTACTTTTCCAGAAATTTGCTATATCATTAAGATAATATTCAAGTATTGATCTTCCATCATGTGAACCATACTCATTTCCGAAACTAAGATTAATTGCAATGGGCATTCTCATATTTAATGCAGTTCGTACACAAAAATCCACTCCTTGCATTAATTGCGTAGTATTAGGAAAAGAATCAGTAAAAGGTACACCTAGCTTTACTACTAATATCGTACTCTGTGACGCTACGCCTCTGTTAACACCATTACTTGCTCTTCCATTCCCACTTGCGATACCTGCTACGCCAGTTCCATGACCAGACAAATCTACACTTGGAACAATTTCTAATCGTCTAGGTAAATCTCTTACCGCTAAGGCTTCATTAATTTTTTCCCTAGTATACAAAGTACCAATCGTATATCCTTCTGGAGGATTTCCACTTATTGTTTGATCCCATATAGCTTCAATCCTTGTAGTACCATCTTCATTGCGAAAGTCAGGATGTCCATAATCTATTCCAGAATCCACAATTCCCACAAGTACACCCTCTCCAAACAAATTGTATTGTGGTGTTTGAAGAGGATTGATGCAAGATACAGATCTCCCAGTGGACACCGCAAACAGTAGTCTCTTTGGTTTCTCTATAAATTCAATTTCCTCATAATCGCCTAGACGATCTATTAAATGTTCTGGTATAACGATAATTGCATATTCATTCAATAGCTCAACTACTTGTATTTGTAGCTCATCACGAATTCTTTGTAAACTACCTGAATATTTGACAATAAGTTCCCAGGATTTTTCATCTGGTCTAAATCCGACATCAAGATCAAGAGTTTGTGCTCTAGTCTCTTGATCAACATCAAGGGCTAGATTAAGTTGGTTATCTCTTTTTCCACTATTCATAACTTACGTTTCCTAATATTGATTAACTAAATATATGATAGCCTTTGGAGAAATACCACTGTACTGTATATTCCTATTAAAAGAAACTCATTATTATTTAGAAATAATAATTTCAAATAATCTTGCCATAACAGGTTTATCAAATGTAACTGATAATTCCATTTTCTCTGAATCAAAATTAAACTCAGTTGCTTCCTTAGTAGGATAGATGCATCTTACCTTCTCTATGCTCTTTCCACTTTCCAATAGGCTTTTTCTTAAATCAATCATCCAGGTATTTTCCTTGTCATACCTCTTCCATACAGCAAGATATGCCTTATCTTCTGTCTTAATTCCTGAGCATAACCAAGTATCTTTGTTGTCTGCTAAACCATTTGGCCAGAAAGGTAATGCATGTTTAATATCACCACGTATTGCTTTATAGCATGCAATTCCCTCCTTAACAAGATCTAGTCTTTCTTCTGATAACTCAGCAAGATGTCCACTTTGATGAATACGTAATAGCATCGCATTGATCATATTATAGATAACTTCTTCCTTGTCCCCATTCTTCATAGGATATGACCATACAGCAGCTTGTTCTGGAGTAACCCCAGCAATTGCATTAGCAGCTATTGTTGCATAATTTCTATAATCTTCTTGATCTGATGTAGATTGAATGCTACATCGACTTAACAATGCATAATCAATACGTAGTCCACCACTAGAGCAATTCTCAATAACCAAATCAGGATATCTTTCAAAAACTCCATCTAACCATCTAAGATATGCTTTTTCATGTTCTAATAATCCATGACCAACACTATCTGCATCAATTTCCGTTCCTGCTCCAGGTTCAATATTATAATCCATCTTAATATAGCCGACTCCGTAATCACGTACAACACGATCGATTACTTCATCTACATGTGTAATAACTTCTGGATTTCTAAAATCTAGTTGATAGCGGCTTCGATCAAATACTCTCTTTCCGTGGCGAACGAAGAACCAGTTATCTGGTGCTTTCTTAGCTTTCTCACATTCAATACCCATTACCTCGAGTTCAAGCCAAACTCCTGCAACCATTCCCTTTTTCCTTATGTAATCAGTTACTTCTTTGATTCCTTTTGGAAAACGTTCTTTACTTTCCTTCCACTCACCTACACTATCCCACCATTCACCTGGTGCATACCAACCAGCATCAATAACATAATACTCGCAACCACTTTCAGCTGCTACATCAATTAATGGTAGTTCTTTCTCCGTTGTAGGATCTCCAAAAAGGCAATTCATATAGTCATTAAAGATTACTGGTAATTCTTCATCATCTTTGTTTGGTCTACGTATCATACGACGATACTTTGTTAATTCTCCCATCGCAGTATCAAAATCATCTGTTGCAACACCTACTGCAACTGGTACAGTTTCGAAGGATTCACCTGGATTTAATACTTGATACCATTGGGATTGCAATTCAGTTGGACCACTTACGCATAGATAATAAGTATTATTTTGATCACCGATTTCATAATGCCATGAACCATTATGTTCTATCTGCCAATAAAAACTTGTATGTGCCTCAGTATTCTCAAGGTATCCCATTGGTAAATATTTTTTAGTAGACCAGTTACCAGTATTCGTTACCTCAATTACTTGTGAAGTTCTTTGCGTTACTGTAGGTTGTGTCTGTGCCATACCAAGGTCAGCAAAATTAAATTTCTTCCAACTCATCTCTTTTTGCCATCCATTAAAAGGAATCATGATATTCATCTTATCATCAGAGGACATAACGCCTTCTTTTTCAATGCCTGTATAACAAAATGAAGATATATATTCTAACGTCTGTGCTTCCGTACCAATATTAGTGACTTTATTATAGCAACGAACGACAGATGTTCCAT
>NZ_CBDLAM010000074.1:0-17447 GCF_965301125.1 Anaerosporobacter sp.
TGTTAACATCACACTATTACACTTCTTATTTTGATTCCCATCTTCCAGAAGCTCCACATGGCAATGTTAATCCATTAGAGCTAACCGGCAAACCAATCTCATCTGCATTCACAACACCGCCAAAGCGTGGTACCAATTCTGTACCCATCATATAAGCAAGTACCGCTGGTTGAAGTCCTGTAGTATAAGAATTAATTAAGAAAAATAAAGGTTTGTCCGATAAAACCTTTGCACATAGTTGTACAAAAGGATAAATCGATTCTTCAATCTTCCAAATCTCCCCCTTAGGTCCTCTACCATAGGAAGGCGGATCCATAATAATTGCATCATATGTGTTACCACGACGAATCTCACGTTCAACAAACTTCACACAATCATCAACGATATAACGAATTGGAGCATCACCAAGTCCAGATGACTTCGCATTTTCCTTTGCCCATGTAACCATACCTTTCGATGCGTCAACATGGGTAACACTTGCTCCAGCTGCTGCAGCGGATAACGTTGCTCCTCCTGTATACGCAAATAGATTTAACACTTTAATCGGACGTCCTGCTTTTCTTATTTTCTCAGAAAACCAATCCCAGTTTGTCGCCTGTTCCGGGAACACCCCTGTATGTTTAAAACTAAATGGTTGCAAATTGAAAGTTAAGCTCTTGTAATTGATTGTCCATTGTTTTGGCAGATCAAAGAACTCCCATTCACCACCACCTCGATTGCTTCTATGATAATGGCCATTCATTTTCTTCCAGCCCTTATGATTTCTAGGTGTATCCCATAGAACCTGTGGATCTGGTCTTACTAATAAATATTTCCCCCAACGTTCTAATTTTTCTCCTTTTGAAGTATCAATTACTTCATAATCCTTCCAACCATCTGCTAACCACATTGTATTTTACTCTCTTTCTTCTATATAAATAATGAAATCCTATTAGCGATTATACACGTTTTTCTGCACTAACACAAGATGTATACTAGTATAAGTCTTGTTACTATAGTATATTATACACACTTTATTCTTTTTTTCTCTTTCTTTAAGATTTTACTAAGCTTTCTAATTCCTTTTTAACTTGACGTTATAATAAAAATCTAATACACTATAATTGTAAAAAACATGTAACTAGATTCAAATCACTTACAAATGCATAAGTATTATGAACAGTTACTAAACAATTATAGAACACTATACATAATTGAGGGAGGTTACCAAGAATGGGTATATTAACAAGATTTAAAGATATTATGGCAAGTAATATTAACGCACTCCTTGACAAAGCAGAGGATCCTGAAAAGATGATTGACCAATGCTTACGTAATTTAAACAGTGATTTAGGAAAAGTTAAAGCTGAAACTGCTTCTATCATGGCAGAAGAACAACGTTCTAAACGTGACTTAGATGAATGCACAAGTGAAATCAACAAAATGCAAAACTTCGCAGTAAAAGCTCTTGAAGCAGGAAACGAAGATGATGCACGCAAATTCCTAGAGAAGAAGTCTACTTTAACTAACAAACAAGCAGGTCTACAAGAAGCTTATGATATAGCAAAAGCAAATGCAGCTCAAATGAGAGAGATGCACGACAAACTTGTAAACGATATCAACGAGTTAGAATCTCGTAAAGATATGATTAAAGGTAAGATGGCTGTTGCTAAAACACAAGAACGTATTAATAAAATTGGTTCTAGCGTTTCTAGTGCTAACAATTCTATATCTGCCTTTGACAGAATGGAAGAAAAAGCAAATAAGATGCTTGACTCCGCTAATGCTATGGCAGAATTAAATAAAGGTCCTAAAGATGACATTGCTGATTTAACTGCCAAATATTCTAGTTCATCAGCAGAAGTTGAGGATGAATTAGCAGCATTAAAAGCAAGCTTAGGTAAATAAATTATATAAAGGTGTTGTATAGTAACTTATTAGACTGCATTTTGCAATCATGACTGTTTCTTTACAACACCTTATTTAAAGTCAATAAAATATTAGGAGAAAATATTATGGTCGTTCAATACAAATGCCCTTGCTGTGGAGCAGATATGAAGTTCGACAGTAATACAGGGAAACTTTTGTGTGAAAGTTGCGAGTATACTAGTGATATTGATACAATGAAACGCAACGAAGAAGGAAATACCACCTCTTCCGAGGAATATTCCAATGCTACAAATTCAACTTCTTACGATTCTGAAGTTAATCAATATGTGTGTAACAACTGCGGTGCTGTATTAATTACAGAACCTGATACAACAGCAACTACTTGTAGCTTCTGTGGTGCTCCTGTAGTTCTTGCAGATCGATTATCAGGTGAATCCTCACCTTACTACATAATACCTTTTCAAATTAATAAGGAACAAGCGGTACAAGCTTTTAAAAAATGGTGCAAAAACGGTAGGCTTACACCAAAGGGTTTCATGACTGCTGATCGCATCAAAAGTATGACTGGATTATATGTTCCATTCTGGTTATACGACTTACATAGTAACGGTGAAATCAATGCCGCATGTACCCGAGTTAGAACCTTTGACCAAGGAGACTATATTGTTACTGAAACGCAACACTACAATGTATATAGAAGTGCAGATCTTAATTATCTCAAAATACCAGTAGATGCTTCAGAAAAAATGAATGATGAATTAATGGATAAATTAGAACCTTTTGATTACAGCAATTTAAAAGCTTTTAATATGCCTTACCTAGCAGGATATATCGCTGAAAAATACAATTATACAGATAAGGATTTATTCCCTCGTATTCAAAATCGTGTCGCCGAGTATGCTGAAACTTATTTACGTTCTAGCATAGCCGGCTATACTACCGTTAACGTATTCAACAAAAGAATTCACATAAACCCTCGGAATGCATATTACACACTACTACCGGTATGGTTAGTTGCTTACGATTATCAAGATTCAGAGCATGTTTTCGCCATGAACGGAGAAACAGGCAAAATCGTGGGTCGCCCTCCTCTAAGCAAAGGAAAAATTGCAGCTTGGTTTGGTGGTGTAACAGCTGCTAGTTTTGTTATCATTAAGATCATTGCATTATTAATGGGAGGTGGATTCTAATGAAATCAATAAGAAAACGTTTACTTCCATCTTTATTATTGATGATTTGTTTATTCTTAACCATAATGATTCCAGTTACTCAAGCTACTGCAGATAGTAAGGATACCCCCTATATTATAGATATTGCCAACATCTTAACCAATGACGAGGAATTAAATGATCTTGCTAATAAATATAGCCAAAAGCATGATACTTCTATTGTTATAGTTACAACCGATAATACCAGTGATTTATCTACAGAAAACTATGCGAGTATGTATTATCACACGTATATTCACGGACAGGATGGCTATAATGACGATTGTGTTCTTTTCCTTATTGATATGGATCATAGCGAAACCAATATCTATGCCTATGAAGATGCTGCCATTAGAATGGCCACAGAACGTTGCGATAAAATTCTTGATGTTGTAACTCCAAAACTTTCAAAAGAAGATTACGATAAAGCAGCGAAAACATTTATCAAAAAGACAAATACTTATCTAGGAACAGATCCTGATGTAAATCCAGATAACATCTTCTATAAGCTTTGGTTTCAAGTATTAATTTCCGTTATAATAGGTGCTACTACTGTAGGCATCATGATATTCAATTCAGGTGGTAGAGTAACAACTAATTCTTCTACTTACTTAGATCACAACAATTCTAGATTAACAGGTTCATTTGATCATTATATACGAACTACGACTAGACGAGTTAAAAAACCTGAAAATAACAATAATGGTGGGGGTAGTCATGGTGGCACTACTGGCGGCGGAAGTTCTTTTTCAAGTGGTAGTCAAAGAGGCTTTTAATATAAGCAATATGCTTATGCATATATGAAAAACAATATTTTTATAAAGGAGAACAATTTATGGGACTTTTCTCTAATCAATTTTCTAATGTAGTGGAATGGAATGAATTCCGCGAAGACATGATTTTCTACAAATGGTCTAATCAAGAAATAAAGAAAGGCAGCCGACTTGTTATTCGTCCAGGTCAAGATGCCATCTTCTTATACAATGGTAAAATAGAAGGTATCTTCACCGACGAAGGTGACTATGATATCGAATCACAAATCGTGCCTTTTCTTTCAACTTTAAAGGGATTTAAATTCGGCTTTAACAGCGGTATGCGTGCTGAAGTATTATTCATCAATACAAAAGAATTCCTTGTACGTTGGGGAACCGCAAATCCTATCAACATACCTACTCCTCAATTACCAGGTGGTATGCCAGTACGTGCGAATGGTACTTTTAGTTTTAAAATAAATGATTACATCAAATTAATCGATAAGATTGCAGGTGTTAGAAATTCTTACTTAGTAGAAGATGTAAAGTTACGTATTACATCAATACTTGACCAATTGTTAATTAAATGGATTGTTAAAGAAGGTAAGGATATGTTCAACCTTCAATCTATGTCTTTTGATATTGCTAAGGGAATTAAGGATGACTTAGATATGCAATTATTTGATAGTGGTATGACGATTACGAGCTTCCAGATCATAAGCTTTAACTATCCTGAAAGTATACAAAAGATGATTGAAAAAAACGCTTCACACAGCATGATTGGAAACATGAACACATACCAACAAGCTTCTATGGTTGATGGAATCTCTTCTGGTACTGTTCGTGGTGGCGGTGCTGCTTCTGATATGGCTGGCATGATGATGGGTATGAATATGGCAAATCAGATGATGCAGAATATAAATCAAGCAAACAATACGAACCAAACACCACCAAACACGTCCACTCCTAACACTTCCACAGCTAAACCAAACTTCTGCCCTAACTGCGGTCAAAAGACAGGGGAAGGTAACTTCTGTTCAAACTGTGGCCAAAAACTTATCTAATCTAATACTTGAACGTAAAAAAGCTGTCGCCATACTAACTAGGCGACAGCTTTTATTAAGTTAAGTTTTTTTAAACTAAACTATGTTACAATTATGCTTTGTTAACTGATCCGAAAAGTTCCATTTTTTCTTTAACAGTTGCTTTGATTGCTTCAAAACCTGGACCAAGTAATTTACGTGGGTCAAAACCTTTTCCCTCAAGATCTTTACCAGCTTCAATGTATTTACGAGTTGCTTCAGCGAAAGCTAATTGGCACTCAGTATTAACGTTGATTTTAGCAACTCCTAAAGAGATAGCTTTTTTAATCATATCTTCAGGAATTCCAGTACCACCGTGAAGAACTAAAGGCATGTCTCCAACTTGATCTTTAACTGCTGATAATGTCTCAAAGCTAAGACCAGCCCAGTTTTCTGGATATTTTCCATGAATATTACCGATACCAGCTGCTAACATAGTAACACCAAGATCAGCGATTTGTTTACACTCATTAGGATCTGCACACTCACCAGCTCCTACAACACCATCTTCTTCTCCACCAATAGAACCAACTTCTGCTTCTAATGATAAACCTTTTTCGTTACAGATTTTAACTAATTCAGTAGTTTTAGCGATGTTTTCTTCGATTGGATAGTGTGAACCATCGAACATAATTGAAGAGAATCCTGCTTCGATGCATTTTTCTGCACCTTCAAAACTACCATGATCTAAGTGTAATGCTACTGGTACAGTAATGTTAAGGTCTTGAAGTAAACCATTAACCATACCAACTACCGCATGATATCCACCCATATATTTACCAGCACCTTCAGATACACCAAGAATTACTGGTGAATTATTTTCTTGTGCTGTTAAAAGAATCGCTTTTGTCCATTCCAAATTGTTAATATTGAATTGTCCTACTGCATATTGTCCTGCTCTTGCTTTAGTAAGCATATCATTTGCTGCTACTAACATCGTCTCATCCTCCATATCTTTCATTATGAAATTAGTGCAACTACTAATAAAGTAGTTACAGTTTGTGTTAATTTTGTATTGTAGTTCGCTACTATTATAACGCATTTAATCAGAAAAAGGAACCTTTTATTGATAGTTTTTTCAATATTTGTTTAATATCCCATTATTCGGACGCTTCTACATCAATGCTTTGATCAAATGCATATACTACGTTCCCTGTGTAATCTACAATCGTTCGAACGCCTTCTCTTTGCGTTAGAATATACCTACTTCCTATCTGTTCAATCATCTCATAACATGGCGAATCATATACTTTTTCACCGTTAACATTATAGATATGTGACATTTCATCTAAGGCATAGTCTTCCGAATAATCTGTTATTACAAGGTTTCCATCAAGAACTTGAACAACTAGATTGGATCCTTCTGCTAACTTCTGATTTTTATAATACACATAAATTCTAGTCTCTTCATCTAATTCATTGGTTAAAAGGTAGAAACCGTGTAATGGAGATTGTAATTCAACAATTCCAAACTCACCAATGTTTAACTGGTATGTCTCTTTGCATTGATAATCATAAATTTCAAAACCATTAGATTTTTGATAAAACAAATCATGAGGAGTAAAATCTACCCCATATGGTTGAATATGTCCTTGGAATTCTTCTCCCTCTGTTGTTAATAGATGATTACCGTCTCTATCATAGTAGGCTACCACGTCATTATTTCTCGTTACATTATATATCGTGTCTTCTTTGTCCGTTACAATGCCATAATCATCATTTATCGTATCCCCATCTATTAAAACACCAGATTCATCATCCTCATCTACATCACTTGTTGTGGATTGGATCGTATTATCACTGACGTTTGACTTGCCTGTATTAGAAGATTCCGTAACACGATACAACCAATACTCAACCGATATGAATTTGTTAGGGTATTCTTCTTGATTAATACAACTAATTAATCCTCCATCCTTATCTAAGATTAATTGATACTTCCCAATCTGTGCTTCAATCATTTGACTATAATCATTATAGGATACTACAAAGAACTTCTGATCATCAACATCTTTTAATCTGCAATTGGCAATTACATTCTCTTTAGTAATAATAGGTTCACCATCTTCGTTATAGATGATGTCACCTTCTTCTATATCTGATGCAACAAAGTATGCACCATGGACCATACCATAACTGCTATCTATTGTTTTCACTGATTTACCACTTGCATCATAGATAGCTATTGGTTGCGTTCCATCATAAGAGACATTCCAGAGATTCTCGCCAACAAGGCTAACATAACTATTCGTTACATCAATTCCCTCTGCTAGAACATTCCCTTGCTCATTGTATATGGTCATACTAGTTGTATCCATCTCAGTATCAACTAAAAACGCTCCATAACAACCATTCGCGTATTTAACCAAAGAATTGTAATCCATTGGCACGATCCAAGTATCATTCTTCAAATCGTAAACACCATATGTGTACTGATCTGGTTCAACAACTGTAGCTCCATTTCTTTTATCATCATCTAATAAACCAATAATCACAGGCTTAGTTATATCAATGGCACCCATATCATTGTTTGGAAGTACGGCATTATCAAAGTATTTCTTCACCTTCATAGAAGAATCAAAGAAAACCACTTTACCAAATCCATAATCTAGATCATCTTCACCCACATAGTACCATTCATTTGGTTCCAACTCTAGATGTACTTCTTCTTTATCAGTTTCTGGTAAATTGTCTGCTTCTGATTCCGACAAAGTTTGTTCACCATTACCATCAGAATCATTGTTCATTTTGTTATTATTCTTACATGCTACAAACACGAACATAATTAGTACCAGTACTGGTATAATCTTTTTCACCCTAGCTCACCTCTTATTATATCTTAATTTAATGGTCTAATCTTTCAATTACATATCTTATTCCTCAACTTAAGACTAGCTTCTAACTAATCAGATTCATCAATTAAGTAATACATTATTATTATACCATATATAGAAAATATTAACTAGTGAGTAAAAAAGAAACAATACAAGAATAAATATATTACTGAAAACGTTCTAACTGCTTCTTTATATAGATACCCGTATAAGACTTATCGTTATTCGCAACTTCTTCCGGGGTACCAGTAGCTACCACTGTACCTCCCTTATCTCCACCTTCAGGTCCAATATCAATAATATAGTCAGCTGTCTTAATAACATCAAGATTATGCTCAATGACAACAACTGTGTTACCGCCATCCGATAGCCTTCTTAAAATATCGATTAACTTATGAACATCAGCAAAGTGTAAGCCAGTTGTTGGCTCATCTAAAATATAAATTGTCTTTCCTGTACTTCTCTTACTTAACTCTGTAGCAAGTTTAATTCTCTGTGCTTCACCACCTGATAATGTAGTAGATGGTTGTCCTAATTTAACATAGGATAACCCTACATCGTTAAGTGATTCTATTTTTCGTCTAATCGAAGGCATATTCTCAAAGAATTTCAATGCTTCTTCTACCGTCATATCAAGTACATCGTAAATACTCTTACCTTTGTACTTAACTTCAAGTGTTTCTCTATTATATCGCTTTCCATCACAAACTTCACAAGGTACATAGACATCTGGAAGGAAGTTCATTTCAATTTTCAAAATACCATCACCGCTACAGGCTTCACAACGACCACCTTTTACATTGAAACTAAATCTCCCTTTCTTATATCCTTTTGCTTTTGCATCTGGCGTTGTTGCAAAGAGATCACGGATTTGATCAAAAACCCCTGTATAAGTTGCTGGATTTGAACGTGGAGTACGTCCAATTGGGGATTGGTCTATATCAATAACCTTATCAAGCTTGTCAACTCCAATAATATCTGTGTGTTTACCGGGTATACAACGAGCACGATTAAGATCTCTAGCAAGGCGTTTATATAATATTTCGTTAACTAAGGAACTCTTACCAGAACCAGATACACCAGTTACACAAGTCATAATACCTAAAGGAATATCTACATTCACATTCTTTAAATTATTCTCTTTTGCACCTTTTATCTTAATATAATCAGTTGGTTTTCTTCTTTCTTTTGGTACAGGTATTTGAATCTTACCACTTAGATAAGCACCAGTAATAGAATCTGGATTGGCCATGATTTCCTCTGCTGTTCCTTCTGCAACTACTCTACCACCATGTTCACCTGCACCAGGACCGATATCAACTATATGATCTGCTGCGAACATCGTATCTTCGTCATGTTCAACTACGATTAGAGTATTACCTAAATCCTTCAAGTTGCATAGTGTGCGTAATAATTTATCATTATCCCTTTGATGCAAACCAATACTTGGTTCATCTAGAATATATGCAACACCTACTAATCCTGATCCAATCTGCGTAGCAAGACGGATACGTTGTGCTTCACCACCTGATAACGTTCCAGTTGCACGAGCTAAGGATAAGTAATCTAGACCTACATCAATTAAAAAACCTAAACGTGCACGAATTTCCTTTAAAATTAACTGGCCAATCTTTAACTGCATAGAAGTTAATTCAAGATTATTCATAAAATCAAACAAATCTCTAATTGAATACTCTGTAAGATCAGCAATATTCTTATCCCCGACAGTTACTGCAAGGGATTCTTTCTTAAGTCGTTTACCGCCACAACACTTACATGGGGTTGTTCTCATGAATGTTTCATATTCTTGCTTACTGGACTCAGATCCAGTTTCACGATATCTACGTTCTACGTTCTTAATCAACCCTTCGAACGCAACATCATACACACCTTCTCCACGTTGTCCCTTATAATACACCTTAACGGATTTCCCATTGGTTCCGTAGATCAACATATTTCTAATATCTTCAGGTAAATCTTCGTATGGTGTATCTAAGCTGAACTTATATTCTTTGGCTAATGCTTGTAAAATTGCATTTGTATAAGAGCTCGGATCAGTTGCTGATTGCCATCCCAAAACAACAATAGCTCCCTGCGAAATACTTAACTTCTTATCTGGTATCATTAAATCTTCATCAAATTCCATCTTAATACCAATACCATAACATTCTGGGCAAGCACCAAAAGGATTGTTGAACGAAAAGTTTCTTGGTTCAATTTCATCGATACTGATACCACAATCAGAACAAGCAAAGTTCTGGCTAAAATTCAACTGTTCACCATCAATAAGATCTACAATCAATAAGCCGTCTGCGAGTTTGAGCACACTTTCAATGGAATCCGATAAACGTTTTTCAATTCCTTCCTTCACTACAAGACGGTCTACAATAATCTCAATGTTATGTTTCTTATTCTTGTCTAATTTAATCTCTTCATTTAATTCATACAAAGAACCATCTACCATTACACGTACATAACCACTTTTCTTTGCTTGTTCAAATAATTTGACATGTTCTCCTTTACGGCCACGCACTACTGGTGCAAGAAGTTGAATCTTCGTACGCTCCGGTAATTTCATAATCTCGTCAACCATCTGGTCAACTGATTGTTTCTTAATCTCCTTACCACATTTAGGGCAATGCGGGATACCGATACGCGCATAGAGAAGTCGATAGTAATCGTAGATCTCAGTTACTGTTCCTACTGTAGAACGTGGATTTCGATTTGTTGATTTTTGATCGATTGATATTGCAGGTGGTAACCCTTCAATACTCTCAACGTTGGGCTTTTCCATCTGTCCAAGAAATTGCCTTGCATAAGAGGATAGCGATTCCATATATCTTCTCTGACCCTCTGCATAGATGGTATCAAACGCAAGTGAAGACTTACCTGAACCACTTAATCCAGTTAATACTACAAACTCATCTCTTGGTATATCTAAACTAATATCTTTTAAATTATGTTCCTTTGCACCACGTATCTTAATATATTTTTTATGATCTTTCTCTTCTTTTATCATGTTAATACACATGCTCCCTCTATAATCTAGCAAACTAGCTAGCCAATCTCATTTAAATGTTTCTTTAATTCAAGTAGTTTATCTCTAAGCTGTGCTGCCATCTCAAAGTTAAGCTCGGCAGCCGCTGTATGCATCTCTTTCGTAATCTTCTTAATTACTGCTTCTAATTCTTTCTTAGACATAGACTCATAATCTTTTTCCATGTCATACATTTCTTTATTAACTTTCTTAGAGATACTGATTAACTCACGTACCTTCTTGTTAATAGTTGTTGGTGTAATACCGTGTTCTTCATTATATTTCTGTTGAATCTCTCGACGACGGTTTGTCTCCGATATCGCTCTAGACATTGAATCCGTTATCTTATCAGCATACATAATTACATGACCATCTGCATTACGGGCGGCACGTCCTACCGTCTGAATTAATGATGTTTCAGAACGAAGGAACCCTTCTTTATCTGCGTCTAATATTGCTACTAATGTGATTTCTGGAATATCAAGCCCTTCTCGTAATAAGTTGATACCAACTAAAACATCAAATACATCTAGTCTCATATCACGGATAATCTCTGACCGTTCAAGTGTGTCGATATCCGAGTGAAGATATTTTACTCGGATACCAACCTCACGCATATAGTCTGTCAAATCTTCTGCCATACGCTTGGTTAATGTAGTTACAAGAATTTTATTCTTCTTTGCAATCTCTTTATTTACCTCTCCAATCAAATCATCAATCTGACCTTCAACAGGCTTAACTTCAATGGTTGGATCCAGTAATCCCGTAGGACGAATAATTTGTTCTGTACGTAATAATTCATGTTCTTTCTCGTAAACATTCGGAGTCGCTGAAACAAACATCATCTGATTAATCTTATTTTCAAACTCCTGAAAGTTAAGTGGTCGGTTATCAAGTGCAGATGGTAAACGGAACCCATAATTAACTAAAGTTTCTTTACGCGCCCTATCACCTGAATACATACCGCGTACCTGAGGTATGGTAATATGTGACTCATCTACAATAATTAAGAAGTCATCCGGAAAATAATCCATTAAGGTATATGGTGTACTTCCAGGCTCTTGTCCCGACATTGGTCCAGAATAATTCTCAATACCAGAACAGAATCCCGTTTCACGAAGCATCTCAATATCAAAGTTTGTACGTTCTGATATTCTTTGAGCTTCAAGAAGTTTACCTTCTCTCTTAAAGTATAATACCCTCTCTTCCAACTCGTCCTCTATTTTCTTTATTGCTTCATTTAATTTATCTGGTGGAACAACATAATGGGATGCAGGGAACATAACAACATGTTCTAGTTCGCACTTCACTTCACCAGTTAATACATCGATCTCTGTGATACGATCAATCTCGTCACCAAAGAATTCGACACGTACAGCTGTATCCGTAGCTGATACAGGAATTATCTCTACAACATCACCACGAACACGAAAACTACCACGCTTAAAGTCCATGTCATTTCGCGTATATTGAATATCTACTAATCTTCTTAGAATTTCATCACGATCTTTAATCATTCCTGGCCGTAATGACAATGTCATATTCTGATAATCAACTGGCGCTCCTAATCCGTAGATACAAGATACACTGGCAACGATGATAACATCTCTTCGTTCCGTTAACGCTGCTGTGGCAGAATGTCGTAATTTATCTATCTCATCATTAATCGCAGAATCTTTCTCGATAAATGTATCTGTTGATGGTACATATGCTTCTGGTTGGTAATAATCGTAATAACTAACAAAATACTCTACTGCATTCTCTGGAAAGAACTCTTTGAACTCTCCATATAATTGTGCAGCTAACGTTTTATTATGTGCAATTATAAGTGTTGGTTTATTTAATGCTTGTATTACATTCGCCATGGTAAATGTCTTACCAGAACCTGTAACTCCAAGCAAGGTTTGAAATTGATTTCCCTCTTCAAAGCCTTTAACCAAATCACGTATCGCCTCTGGCTGATCTCCCGTAGGATCAAACTCCGATACTAATTTAAATCTATCCATGGCCGCTTCCTTTCTTTTAACCGTTCGTTTCCTTTGGTGCCAATTATATCATATACATTTCCTAAAATCAACATATTTTCGAATGTCTGTTCTGTTTTAAGGGATTAATAACTTTATCTTAATAATATTAACAGATAAAATAACTTCATACACAATTAGCCTTACAAAGGCTATAATCCTTTTGCTCCTCAATTAGAAAATCCCAAGAAGTGAAAGCCTAAGGAGTACATTTTATACCCACCATAGGAACTTAACTTCTTGGGATCATTCTAACTATTTATTTCAATATCTCGCTTGTACTTGTGTACCAATAAAGTAGACAAGCAAAACTCTTAGTATGTCGCTAAGAAGCTATGAAAACGTAAACAGAGTTTTGCTGCCACTAAGTCTATTTGCTACTTTTCTCATTGATAATCTTAATTGCTTCTTGTAATTGATTATCTTCTGATTTTTCTATTGTAACTTTATTCTGTAGCGCTTCCTTTAATTCTACAACTACATCTGGTTCTATACCGATTTCATGGATATTGCGACCTTTTGGTGCGTAGTATTTTGATACTGTTATCTTAACTCCACTACCATCTGGTAGAGGAATTACTGATTGAACAATACCTTTACCAAAACTTGTTGTTCCAAGAATTGTTCCAATGCCGTAATCTTGAATTGCTCCAGCAAACACTTCGGAAGCACTTGCACTATTACCATTAATCATAACAACAAGCGGCTTATCAAAAGATTCTTTGGCTGTTGATTTCACCTCTTCTGTACGCGTACCGTTCTTATCCTCAGTGTATACAATTAACCCTTCTGGTAACATACGGTCTAACATATCACAAACGGTATCAAGCAACCCACCTGGATTATTCCTTAAATCAATTACCAATCCTTTCATTCCTTGGTCTTCAAGGTCAGATATGGCATCTCTAAACTGCGTTCCTGTAACTTCATCAAACTCACTAATCTGTATATAGCCAACCTTACCTTCTAACATCTCATAAGATATAGTCGGAACTTCAACCTTACGTCTTTCGATTGTTAACTTAATTGGTTCACTTTCACCCTTACGAACAATCTCAACATCAACTGTCGTTCCTTCTTCACCTTTCATTTTACTAACAACTTCCGAAAGGTCTTTCCCTGTCACCTCTTCACCAGCAACTTTGTAGATAATATCTCCTGGTAAAACTCCTGCCTCATAAGCAGGTCCTCCTTCAAAAGGCTTCACAATTGTTACTTCTCCAGTTTTGACATCTTGACTAACATAAGCTCCAATACCATAATAACTTCCTGATGAAGATTCCATTAAATCGTCAAACTCTTTCTTGGTATAATATACAGAATATGGATCTTCCAAACTACTAACCAAACCTTTATATAGACCTTCTGCCATCTTTTCTTCATCAATATCATTCAAATAATACTTATCTATAATTGATTTTATCCGATTAATTTTTGACTTAACTGTTTTACTCGCTAAAAAATCATCAGAATCGGTTTCTGAAGTTATATTCGCACTTCCATTACCGCCTTCGGCACTCAATGTAGAATTGACCTTATGATAACCAGCAAACACAATAGTAAATAAAAGTGTTGAAACCAACAATCCAACTAGCATACCTTGAAAAAAACGCTTTTTCATAAATGTTGCCATATCCTTTCTTTGTCTGTTTACAATGCAATTACTTTAAAAAATTATATCTCCACTATAGTTCTCTACCAAAATCATTATATTTTAGTTTACGTAATTTAGTGGATCCTTATAACTTCCATTAACAGATACCCCAAAATGTAGATGAGGGCCTGTTGATATTCCCGTAGAACCCACTAATGCAATTTGCTCTCCTCTACTAACTGTCTGCCCTACAGATACCAATAGCTGAGAACAATGCATATACACTGTGTATACACTATTACCATGATTAATCATAATATAATTACCAGCACCGGCACTATATGAAGCAGTAACAACGGTTCCTGACTGTGCAGCTACAATGGAAGTCCCCGTAGGAGCTCCAATATCTATACCTTGATGGTATGTACTGGCACCGCTTGTTGGCTGACCACGATAGCCAAAGTAAGAGGTAATTTTTTTGCTCGCAGGTACTGGCCATGTAAACCCTCCCTGTGTATTAGAGTTCGATGAATTAGAGTTCGATGAATTAGAGTTCGATGAATTACCGGATGAGTTATTATTGCTTGAATTCCCTGAATTGTTACTCTGCTCTTGTTTCTTCTTCTCCTCCTCTTCCTTTCTTCTCCTCTCTTCTTCCTCTTTCTTACGTTTCTCTTCTTCTTCGATTCTTTTTCTTTCTTCTTCAAGGAGCTTTTCTATTAATGCTTCCTGTTCTGCAATTGCATTAGAATAATTAGAAACCATTGACTCTGATTGTTGAATATTAGCGTTATACTTCGCTAATTCTTCTGATTTTTTATCTACAAGGTCTTCTACCGTCTGTTTTTCGTAATTAACCTCTTCCGTTAACTCCTCTAACTCAACAATTTTATTTTCAATATCTTTCTTCGTTAATTCTATCTGCTTCTTTGTTTCTTGATAATTTGATAACATCGTGCGATCGTATTGCATAATTTTCTCTATATATTCCGCACGGTTTAACATGTCTGACATGTCAGCAGATCCAAGAATAATTTCTATGTAGTTGGTATTACCATTCTCATACATATACTTTATTCTTTTCTTCATTGTCTCATACTGATTTTTTTCAGTTTTCTTAGCTTCTTTCAGATTTTTTTTCGTTTCGTCTAAATCTACATTCGCTTCTTCTATCTGTTGATTTAAATCCGTAATCTCTTCATTTAGGTCATTTAATTGTACATCCATCTTTTCGATGTATGAAACGATATTACCTTTTTCCTTCTCTAGCTCTTTTATCTTAGCTTCTGTTTCTTCTTTCTTTTTCTCCAAATCACTCTTCTGTGACTTAGCATCATTAATCTCTGAAGCAAAGATGGTATATACAGAAGTGAAGGTTAATATTGACACAAGCATTAATATACCAAATCGTCGCATCCGCTTCTTTCTTCTCATATTTTAACCATACCTTTCTATACTCGTAAATGTTTTCTCACAGTAATCACACTTCCAATTAAACCGATTCCCACTCCAATTCCAAGTGATAATGGTATTAATGTTGAAAAGACATGATTTACATTCAAGAAATGTAAGATATTCGATAAGATACTAAACTTCTGACCAATATACGTAATTGCTTGATTGTAGATGAAATATAGTAAAATCAAAGGGAGTACTGCCCCTGTTAAGCCAATAATAATTCCTTCAACAATGAAAGGAGACCGTACAAAATAGTCTGTTGCTCCTATCAATTTCATTATAGATATCTCTTCTTTACGTACGGATATACCCATAGTAATAGTTGTATTGATCAAGAAAATCGCAACCGCTAACAACAATATAATAATTGCTCCTGATACATATCCAAGTAAGACATTAAAATCACTCAATCCCTTTGCAAGTTTATCCGAGTTGTTAACCTTACGTACCCCATCTAGCCCCTTAACATACTCAACAAACTCCGGTTGAGCAGCTACTTCATTAAGATAAACTACATAGGAGGCAGAATCTTCTAACGGATTGTCATCTGCAAATGTATCAATTAATTCCTGCTCATCTGCAAATGTATCTTTCTTATACTTTTCCCACGCATCATCTGCTGATATGTATTCCAATGTAGCAACTTCACTGCGCTGTTTGATTTGATCGCCAATCTCTTCAATCTCGTCTTCAGTTATACCCTCCTTAAAGAAGATAGATATGCCAACTGATTTCTCTTCGATTTTAACCGTGTATCTAAAATTTGCTAATATGAAATAAAATATACCAAACAGGAATAAACACGCTGCTATAGTTCCTATAGAAGCCAGAGAAAACATTCTGTTTCGGCGAATATTCTTTAATCCCTGTTTAATACTATATATAATTGAACTAATTTTCATTTGAATAACCACCCTTTTGTTCGTCACTGACTAATATACCTTTGCTCATTGTTATAACTCGTTTTTGCATAGCATCCACAATTTCAACATTATGTGTAACGACAACTACTGTCGTACCTCTTTTATTGATTTCATCTAACAAGGACATAATTTCCCAGGAATTCTTAGGATCTAGATTTCCTGTAGGTTCATCAGCTAATAGTATAAGTGGATTATTCACAAGTGCTCTTGCTAATGCAACTCTTTGTTGCTCTCCACCAGATAATTCCTTCGGATAGGCTTCTAACTTATCAGAAAGTCCAACAAGTGATAACATTGCTGGCACATTACGCTGAATCGTACGCATTGGTTTTTCAATAACTCGCTGTGCAAAAGCAACATTCTCAAATACATTACGATCCTTTAACAAACGGAAATCTTGAAAAACAATTCCAAGGTTTCGTCTAAACTTAGGTACTCCTCTTCTTTTAAGCCTCGTTATATCTTTTCCACCTACATAAATCTTACCTGATGTGGGTTCAATCTCTTTTAACAATAGTTTAATTAAGGTCGATTTCCCCGAACCACTACTACCAACAATAAAAACGAACTCGCCTTTTCTTATTTTCAAGCTAACATCTTTTACTGCATCTATATCATTCTGATACGATTTTGATACATTCTCTAATACAATAATAGGAGGTTCGA
>NZ_CBDLAM010000075.1:0-17301 GCF_965301125.1 Anaerosporobacter sp.
GTGTCATCTCTCGTTCAGAAAGTTCTTTTGCAAATATACTTTTAACTGCTTGACGCATAACAGGATCTAGACCATCGAATGTCTCATCACAGAATAGATAATTCGTATTTGCACAGATACCACATATAACGGAAAGCTGCTTCTTCATACCTATTGAAAATGTGTTAATTTTTCTTGTTAGACTTAATTCAAACTGACCAAGTAACTTATCGAATCGACTTGTATCAAAGTCCTTATATATACTACGATAAAACTCCCTCATATCTTTTGGTGTTGCATTTGGAAAGAAAAATTGTTCATCTGAAATATAGAAGAAACGTTCTTTTGCTTCTATATTCTCATATACATTCATACCATCTAATTTGATCTCCCCACTATCAGGCTTAAGTATTCCACTCATCATACGAAGGAAAGTACTCTTACCAGCCCCATTTGTTCCAACAAGCCCAAATACATTTCCTTCCTTAATAGTAGCAGTTATCTGATCAACAGCCTTGATATCATCAAATGTCTTACTTACATTAATCGCTTCAATCATTGATTTGCTCCTCCTTATAAATTGACTGACAAGTTTCTTCTATCTCATCATAAGTAATACCTGACTTCTTAGCTTGACTTATTGCATCCTCTAACTGTTTTATTGCTTCCATTTTCTTAAAATTCATCAACTCCGCATCCCCCGCTATAAAACTTCCCTTACCTTTAACAGTATAGATATATCCTTTCTGTTCTAAAGTGGCATAAGCTCTTTGAATGGTATTGGGATTAATCGATAACTCCATTGCCAAACTACGAACCGATGGTAATTTCGTATCTGCTGGTAAAGCGCCATTCAAGATTAGTTCTTGAAATCGATCCACCACTTGCTCGTATATAGGCCGTCTGTCTTTATAATCAATTACTATCATTCTACTCTCCTTTCCACCATACTAAGTGTATTATTAATCTTAATACAGTTAGTATAGTTAATTATGTAGATTTTGTCAATACATTATTTTCATGTAAGGCAAAAGGCCAAAGCAACTTCTTTCAATTGCTTTAGCCTTTTACTTTCCATCTATTCCTTATTCAGTTTTCTTTGCTTTTATAGTGAATGTTTTAGGGATTCCTTTGTCAAACTGTTCACAAGACATATTGGGTTCTTCGTCTAAGCTCTCAATATGAAAACCAACCTGCGCCATAGCTGTAATAATTTCTCCAAGATTCCATTTACGAAGGTAAACTTTCCTCGTTTCACTGTCCGGCATATATTTTGCAAAGGATATCTCGCTCTCAACTAATTCTGTACTGAAATAATCCCCTGTTACCTTGTGTTTACGTATCTTAGCTGTTGTACCACGAGATGTAATTAATTTATTGCTAACTGGATGAAAATCACGTACAACAAAAATTCCATCTTTCTTCAATAAACGAAATGCTGTATTAAACAATGGACGCAAATCCGTAAAATAATGTAGAATTCCTATTTCAGCAAATACGATATCATAATCTCCTGTTAATTCTTCCTCTGGAAGCTCTACTACATTCTCAAGGACATATCGGATAGGTACTCCTGCACTCTCTGCTAATTCCATTGCATATCGTCGATTTCCCTCAGAAAAATCCATAACCGTAGCATTGGCACCAAGAATTCCTAAAGCTACAGACTTTGTTCCATTGGATCCCATTAAGTTGGCAATTTTCTTTCCGTTCACATCTCCAAACTTAGGTAATAATACGGACAAAATCTTTTCAGGATTCTTATGAATTCTTTCTGCCGCTTGATCGCAAGTTCCAAATTTATTAATCCAAGCTTCATAAGTAAGCTGATTCCATGCTTCTTCATTCTCCTGCTTACAAATCTCACTTGCTTGTTCTTTCTCTAATTCACTCATTCTAGCAAACGTACTCCTTCCCTCTATTAACGCTTTGTAGGCAATTGCGAAACTCTTTGTAGTGCATAAAGACATATCAATGTGTTTTATGTCTGTCGTTACAGTTTGACGAATTGTGTGTACGTCACATACAATATATTGTATGTGTAAGTTACACAATTTTAGGAAAACTGTAATAGACAGCCTTAAAACACAGATATACTTTATGCACGGAGAAGAGTTTCCTAATTGCCTGATTAACTCTCTATCCATCGCACTAATATAACACAGACCTAATGATATTTCAATTATTTCCTATCACTAAGTCGTTGCCCTATCTATTTTTTCACGAACCTCTTAGTTCTCTCAAGCATTCACCCATAATCTTAATTCCTTCTTCAATCTCTTCTAAGGATACCCTAGATAATCCCAATCGCAATGAATACTCTCCTCTATCGTCTAAAGAGAATATATCTCCTGGCATAAAGATTACTTTCCTCTTGTGGCATGCTTGTAATAATGCCCTTGTAGGTACATCTCTAAGACCTACGTACAGATGCAATCCTCCATCTCCCCATACGAAAGCAGGATCAAGATATTGTTCCACACAATGCTTTGCATATTCAAATCTTTCTTTATAGGACTTTCGCATCCTTTTCATCTGGCGTTCTAATATTCCTGATTGTAAATATTCATATAAGATACCTTGATCGATGGAAGAGGTATGGATATTCTTACATCTCTTCACACTTTCTAATAAGGATACCACCCGCTTGTCTCCCATAACCCAACCAATTCTTAATCCTGGGAAGAGGATTTTGGAGAAACTACCTATATAGATAACTCCATTACGGTCACAATCAAGTGAGGCAATTGGTGTAATATGACTGCTACCGTATAGCAATTCTTCTGTAAAACCATCTTCTATAATAGGTACTTTGTATGTTCTACATAGCTCATAGATCTCATATCGCTTCTTATCCCCAATAACAATTCCTGTGGGGTTGTGATAAGATGGAATCACATATAAGAATCGTACTGGGTACTGTTTCAAATATTGCTCCAATACCTTGATGTCTAATCCATCTTCCAACATAGGAACCCCAATGGTATGAATTCCATGTAACTTCATAATCCGTAGGGCTGTATTATGAGTAGGATTTTCACACAATACATAATCTCCAGGGTTAGTAAATGACTCTATCATCATCTCAAATCCTTCTGTAAATCCATTGGTGATAATGATATCTTTGTGTTCTCCACTAGCGCCCTTTTCTAGCATGTACTGTTTCAAGTAATCAATTAACGGTTTATACCCCTTAGCATATCCATAGTTTAGAATCTTATCTCCTTCTATAGATAATCGATATAGAAAAGAACGTTTGAATTCTTCTAAATCAAACAACTTTCCATCAGGTGAGATACTCTTAAATGATATCAGATCCTTACTCCATGGAATCTCATTCTTAATAATATCCATCTTTTCAGCTTCAATAGAATATGTATTGGCCCACGCTTGCCAATCCACATTCCATTTTGCTTCCTGTTTATTTTTATAGTCTTTTCTTCCATATCGCTTAAAGGCACTTTTCGTAACAAAAGTCCCTTTCCCTTTTTTGGTATAGATTATATTCTCCGCTTCTAGTGTTTCATATGCTAATAATACCGTATTCCTACTAACTCCTAGAACCTGAGATAGCTCCCTTGTAGAAGGGAGCTTGCTATCAGGTGTAATCATATTTGTCTGGATACTGTGTTTGATATGATTTACAATCTGCTCATATATCGGTTTTTCATTATGAATCATTAGGTCATGAAACAACATTGTTATTCTCCTCAATGCACATTAATACAAATGTAAAACTCTATAGTACAATCAATCTAATTTATCGAATACTCAATTATTTTATCAAGCAATTCAGGATATTCCATCCCTCTCGCTTTGGCACTCTTTGGTATTAAACTTGCACTTGTTAAACCAGGTAGGGTATTCGCTTCTAATACATATGGTACACCCCCAGCAACAATCATGTCAAATCTTACATAGCATTTACAATACAGTTCTCTCCACATAATCTTTGACACTTCATTAATCTTATTCTGTAGTTCTTCTGGAAATTCTACTGGTTCTTCCTTTGCTCCTTGGTCATGGTACTTTGATTCGTAATTAAAGAATTCCCCTTTATTTGCTTCTATAAGTAGCGTTGGGAATACTTCACTATTTAAGACAAATGAGGTGATCTCTTTTCCTTCTACATATTGTTCAACGATTGCTTCTGTATCATACTTGAGAACCTCATGTACTGCATTCTTAACTTCTTCTTCCTTTTGTATGAAAAATGTTGCAACACTAGAGCCACCATGATTTGGTTTAATGAATACAGGATATCCAAGACGATTAATTGCTTCATAATCAATTTCATCAATGCTTCTAAAAGTTACCCAATCCGGAGTTGCTAAACCACATCGTTTTACAATTGTTTTAGTTAATGCTTTATTCATACAGATGGCACTACTTAATACCCCACAACCACTATAGGGAATACCTAATGTTTCAAGTGCTCCTTGTATCGTTCCATCTTCACCAAACTTTCCATGTAATGCTAAGAATGCAAAATCAATCCCCTTCACACGTTCCATTACATCTTTCTTATCATCTATCATAATTGGTATTACTTGATCGTATTTATCACGGTTCATGTATTTCATAACCTCAGCACCAGATTGAAAACTGATTTCTCTTTCTGTTGAAATTCCTCCCATAATTACTCCTATACGCATGTCAATCTCTCCTATTCTATACTAACTTTTCATGTATAAAGTTATTTCAATGTGTTTTAACTTATTTCTTACATTAGTATACAACGATCTTATCTTTTTGGTAGTACCACTCAAACGGTTCCTTAATTCATCTGTGGTTTATTTGTTGACAAATGTCATCAAGTTAAAGATACCCGTAGCGATATTCAAACAGAAGTAGTTTCGGATGCTAAAATCTGGCACTATTAATTTTTGTTTTTCTGTACCTTTTAATTATACCAATTGTTTATTATAGTTATTTGTATGGTTAATAAAGGAGGATTACATGAAAAACAATACAAAAAAGATCGTATTCGCTGCATTAATGGCTGCTCTTACATATGTGGCAACAACAATAATAAAAATACCAAGCCCTACTAACGGTTATATCCATCTTGGTGATGGTCTTGTTTTCCTATCTGGTGTATTACTTGGCCCCTTATATGGCGGGTTAGCTGCTGGCATTGGCTCCATGTTTGTTGACCTACTGTCGGGTTATACCGTTTATGTATTAGGAACTTTCATTATAAAGACCCTAGCTGCCATGGCTTGTGGATTCTTAAGTAAATGCTTAGTTAATACAGTTAAAAAGATCGTACCTAGAACGATACTGAGTAGTTTATCAGGAGCATTCGTCATCGTTATTGGATATTATCTATACGAAAGTATCTGTATTGGTTATGGTTTTGCGGCTGCTGCCTCAGGCATACCAGGAAATATTGCACAAACGACTTTTGGTATTATAACTGTAACTATCCTCTATCCTTTATTGAAAGATTCTGATATTTTACGAGTTATTAATGAATAGAACAAGGGCCTGTTTCAAACGTAATAGTTTGCAACAGACCCTATAATTTTAGATAGATAGCTTAACTAAATGACATGATGCCGGGATCATGACATTAGAGTGTACAAAGAAAAAGGCTAACTCCAGTTTACCGTTACTGCTCCATTACCTGTGGAAGGTACGGTATACGTATGATTAGAACAGCTTTCCCAAACTACTCCCCCGCTGGAATCCTTCTTAATTCCTTTAAACTGTATCGTTTCCCCTGCAGGCAGATTAACTGTTACTGTCCATGTCGGATACTCGGAGATTTCTGTTTCAATTGCATTTGCGGTATTCCAGCTTCCAAGTTCAGCTATGTTTCCTGCAATATATACCTCCTGCCCCAAAACGGTCGTTGCATTTTTTATCACAAAGGTTACGGCAATCAACGTAGTTTCCGGTTTTTCTGTTGTAATAACGCCATCTTTAATCCACGAATCTGCCTTTATCAGATATCCAGTCTGTCCTGACGAAGGTATCTGGCTGCCGTTGCTATTAAAGATTACATATGCCTTCTCCCAACCAGTAATAGTGTAGGAATACCATCCATCTCCTTCATCGGACATGGCTGTTCCTGGCCATGCTTTTCCTTCCTTCTTTGGGGATACCGTTTCATCATAATAATAAATATTTGGTGTTCCCCAGCTGGATGGCTTATAGTAGTGTACGGTAAAGGTATTCTCCTCTGGTTCTTCTGCCTTGGTAAAGGTATAAGTCTTGGTAGTAGTTCCATTGGCATTCACTGCCTTAATTTTCAAAACAAATGTCGTGCCGATTGCCGCATCCTGACCGATTACAATCTCATCTCCAGAAACCAGAGTGGTTTCCGAAGAGTCATTTACCGTATAGGAAGCTGTGACTGTATTGGTCAACGTCGGAGTGATTGTCAGTGTATCCGTGTAGAAATCTCCCTCATTCGCATCAATGGAGACAATAGGCGCCGGATTATTGGGGTTCTGTGTATAAATTACACCATCTTTAATCCAAGATTCCGTTGTTACCAGATATCCGGTCTGCTGCGCTCCCGGAATCTGATTTCCGGAGTAGTTAAAGATCACATATGCCTTCTCCCAACCAGTAATAGTGTAGGAATACCATCCATCTCCTTCATCGGACATGGCTGTTCCTGGCCATGCTTTTCCTTCCTTCTTTGGGGATACCGTTTCATCATAATAATAAATATTTGGTGTTCCCCAACTGGACGGCTTATAGTAGTGTACGGTAAAGGTAATCTCCTCTGGTTCTTCTGCCTTGGTAAAGGTATAGGTCTTGGTAGTAGTTCCATTGGCATTCACTGCCTTAATTTCCAAAACAAAGGTCGTGCCGATTGCCGCATCCTCACCGATTACAATCTCATCTCCAGAAACCAGAGTGGTTTCCGAAGAGCCATTTACCGTATAGGAAGCTGTGACTGCACCTGTCAACGTCGGAGTGATTGTCAGGGTATCCGTGTAGAAATCTCCCTCATTCGCATCAATGGAGACAATAGGCGTCGGATTATTGGGATTCTGTGTATAAATTACACCATCTTTAATCCAAGATTCCGTTGTTATCCGATATCCAGCCTGCTGCGCTCCCGGAATCTGACTCCCGGAATAGTTAAAGATTACAGAAGCCTCCTTCCAAAGTGGAATGTTATAAACATACCATCCGTCTCCCTCACTGGTCATGCCTACTCCCGGCCATGCTGCTCCTTCCTTCTTTGGGGATACCGTTTCATCATAATAATAAATATTTGGTGTTCCCCAACTGGACGGTTTATAGTAGTGTACGGTTAATACCTGGTCCGGATCTTCCTTCGTAAAGGTATAGGTTTTGGTAATAGTAATACCGTCAGCGTTCTTCGCAATAAGTTTTAGGGTGAAGACAGTTCCAAAAGCGGCACCTTCACCAAACGTAATGGTATCTCCCGAAACATATTTCACTGCTTCAGAATCATTGAGTGAATAAGTAGCCGTATCTGCATTTTTAAAATTCATACTTACAGTCATGGCGTCGGTATAGAATCCGCCTTGGTTCTGGTCAATCCAAACAGAAGGTTGGTTATTCGGACCCTCAATCAATATAACACCATTGGTTCCAGCCGTAAATGTGACTTTTCCGTTAGAAACCTTTGCCTGAGCTCCGGTATAATAATCTGTCAGAAGCGTTCCGTCTCCAAACACTGAGCTAACATCCACCGTAGTGGCTCCGCTGGCACCAACAACTACAATAACTCCATCCGTAATTCCATTCTCATCATAGGTTCGGCTAAAGGTATACGGAGAACTGTTGATGAGCTTATGTTGTCCAGCTCCGATTGCAATATGTTTGTCGCGGAACTGCCCTAACTTCTGCCAGTGAGCCAGCACTGTCTGATTTATCGAATTCCAGTTCATGTCGGAACGATATTTCTGATCCGTATATGTACAATTGAGAAAATCCAATGGTCTCGCTGTTTCATCACCATAAAAAATCTGTACGGCGCCCGGTGCCAGCAACAGTGCCGTACCTCCGTTGATAAGATCACTCCGGTTATAGAGGCTTGTATCATGGGACGAAATATAACTGAGATAATTCACATTACTGCTGCTACTGTTGATTACATTGGCATAATTGCTGTAAGTTGTTTCCAAAGAGGACATATTTGCGGGCACTCCCTGGAATCCAAAGTTAATCATGGAATCAAACCCATTAGAGAAATAGGAAGAAGAAGAAGATACACCATGTCCCCATGATTCGCCGGTCATCCAGAAATCAAGATCATCTAGAGCCTTGTCCGGATTATTGGCTTTCCACTCTTTTAATGCAATAACAGACTGTTCTTTCAGTGTTTTCCATACATCCAGCTGCACATGCTTGGCGGTATCCACACGGAAACCATCCACACCATATTCACGTACCCAGTCAGTCAGCCATTTCACCTGATAATTTGATACCTGTCGGTTAAGACCACTGGTACTAAAGAATTTATTCAATTCAGTCACTTCCTGAGTATAACGCCCTTCGCTCTTCCACTTATTTTCAAGAAGTTTCGGAATTCCAGGATCATTCGTCGTCTCGGTCTTAAAATCCGGCAACCCTGCAAGACACATGGTTTGATCGTCACCGCTTTCACTTCCGGTATATCCATTGAAGCCATGTGATTCACGAATCCAGGCATTTCCCCACCAGTTCGCCCAGTTTGCGGAGTCCTTATTCATGTAAAGATAGTCCTTACTCCATAGAGCATTGGTAGAGTCGGAATAATAGTAATCCTTCCAATTACTGGCCAGAGAACCGAAATTGAAATCATTCATATCCTTGAGTGTAGCATACCCCGCATGGTTCATAACTACATCAAAAATTACACGAATTCCATTTTCATGAGCGGTATCAATAAAGGTCTTCAGATCCTCTGCTGTACCCATATTGGCATCTACATTGGTATAATCCAGAGTATAATACCCATGATATGCATAGTGCCGGAAACTGTCTGCTCCCAACCAACCATGAATCTGCTCATAAGGCGCCGTAATCCAGATGGCATTTACTCCCAGATTGGTAAAATAGCCTTCATTCACTTTCTTAGTCAGACCTTTTAGATCTCCTCCATGAAAAGTGGCCGGTTCCGTTAAATAATTAGAATAAACTTTGCCGTTCTGATCAAGCTCGCGTCCATAAGAATGGTCGTTACTGGTGTCACCGTTAGAAAAACGGTCGGACAAGGCAAAATATACGGTCGCGTTGTCCCATGAAAAGGTGGAAGCATCCGCTTCCGAGGTCGCCTGTGCCGCAGAAGTAACCTCCTGGGTACTGGTCTCTTGTGTCTGTACTGCCGTATTATCCATGGCAAATGCACTAAAGGTCGACTGAAATAAAACGACCAATACAATGAACAGACTGCTTAACATTTTTCTTGTTTTTTGCATAAAAATCCCCCATAAAATATATTTTTCACATACCGTAAAGCATATGTAAAATTCACAAAAATTTCTCTTCCCAACTCATTTTCCTGATTTGTATACCCCAGACAAACATTCTTTTCGAAATATTTCGAATTCTATAAATTTAATTTATCATACCAATTTATGTATTGTCAATAATAAAATTGTAAACTTTTTCTTTTTTATGTTTATTTGTACTAACACATTTATATATCTCGTTATATTGCAATATTAGAATCCACAATCTTAATCCTCTAATTTCAAAATTTATAATGCAATATTTCTATACACACATTACACACTTTGTATTCAATACCAAAGAAAAGCTTTAGACACCCTAATCCTTATAAAAAATAGCCTCCTAACTTCACAAGCTTAGAACATGCTTGAGAGTTTGAAGGCTATTCTTTATATTATCCACTAATTAATTCGATCAACGAGACATATCTCGGAGGTCATTGACTTAAGTTATTTCCCTCTATTTTTATATTCCTTTATTGCAAGTAAGAATCTTTCACCATATCTTTCATATTTTACTTCACCAACACCCGATACAGTCAGCATCTCTTCCTTTGTCTCTGGTATGACGCTACACATATCAACAAGTGATTTATCTGCAAAAACCAAATATGGTGGGACTTTCTCTTCTTTGGCAATTGTAGTTCGTATCTGTCTTAATAATTCGAACAATTCATCACTAATATCTACACGACTATGCGTCTTCCTCTTGTCTGTCTTCGAAGGTTTCTTCTCTTCCTCTGCAGCTATTTTCATCAGGATTGACTCTGTTCCCTCTAAAATCTCATCAGCAAATTGACCTAACATTACAACCGGATACTGTGAACTTGATAATACTAGATACTCTCTATGAATCAGGTAATCCATAATCTGTCGTAATCTAGCTACTGTTATGTCAGAAAGGCTTCCATAAGTTGAATTCTTATCCATTCTATATTGTTGAATCTTAGCACCCTTACTTCCATGTACCGTATCCAGTATTATAGTTACTCCAAAACGCTCTCTACATTCTCTTACGCATGTAGCTATCGCATTGGCAGCCTTCGTAATATCCATTGTAGCAAACTCTGTTAAACAATTGGAACAATTACCACAATACGTCTCTCCTTGTTCTCCAAAGTACTGCAATACATATTCTCGTAAACAATCTGTCGTCATACAATAATATATCATCTTCTTCAAGCGATCACGGTCACGCCTTTTTACCAATTCTAAAGTCTCATAATCAAGCACTTCATTGTCTCGGTTCTGATCAATCAAGTATTGATTCATAATGACATCTTGGCCATTATATAGTAGAATACATTCTGCTGGTTCCCCATCCCTTCCAGCTCTACCCGCTTCTTGATAATAGCTTTCTATATTCTTCGGCATGTTATAGTGTATAACATAGCTAACGTTGGATTTATCTATTCCCATTCCAAATGCGTTAGTAGCAACCATAACTGGCTTTGTATCGTATATGAAATCATCTTGATTTCGTATTCTTTCTTCATCAGAGAGACCAGCATGATAGCGGGTAACTTTTACCCCTTCTCTTTGTAATCTCTCACTTACCTCTTCTACAGTCTTTCTTGTAAGGCAATAGATAATTCCACTCTTATCAGAATTGGAACTAACATAATTACGTACATACTCATACTTGTCACTTGGTTTTACCACTTGATAGGATAAGTTCTTACGATCAAAACCAGTAATTAATAATTGTGGATTTCTAAGTTTTAGAATCTTAATTATATCTTCCCGAACCTCTAAGGTAGCTGTCGCCGTAAATGCACTAACCACCGGACGTCTTGGCAACTGATCGATAAACTCTACAATCTTAAGATAACTTGGCCTAAAATCTTGTCCCCATTGTGAGACACAGTGTGCCTCATCAATACTTATCATAGAGATATCCGCTTCTTTAGCAAAGGAAAGGAACTCGTCTGTGGTTAATCTTTCTGGTGCAACATAGATAATCTTATATTTTCCTTGTCTAGCGTAAGATAATGCAAGACAATATTGGTTGTATGTTAGTGAACTGTTCAGGTATGCTGCATGCACACCTGCTTGATTCAAAGCTCCCACCTGATCCTTCATTAAAGAGATGAGTGGAGAAATTACTAGAGTAATTCCTTGCATAACTAAAGCTGGAATCTGATAGCAAATGGATTTTCCTGCACCTGTTGGCATAATCCCAAGAGTATCTTGTCCTTTAAGGATACTATCAATCAAGACTTCCTGTCCTTCTCGAAAGGAATCATATCCAAAATATTTCTTAAGCACCTGGTATTTATTCATTACATTTTCCTTTCATATAGGTTACACCCTATGCTCCAATGATCTTAGAGATATTATGATAGATCCTACTAGCTACTTCCGGCTTATTCATAGAATAAACATGAACTGCATTTACTCCATTGGCATACAAATCTATGATTTGATCTGTGGCATATGCTATTCCTGCTTGCTCCATCGCCTCCTTATTATCACCGAATTTCTCTACAATTGCCTTAAATCTTTGTGGTAATACAGTACCTGATAATTCACAGATTCTCTTAATCTGAGCAAAATTCGTAACAGGCATAATACCCGCAATCACAGGTATAAAAATCCCTGCTTCTCTTAATTGATACATATAATTATATAGGATGTTATTATCAAAAAACATTTGTGTTGTTAAGAAGTCGCACCCCGCATCTACTTTCTCTCTCAGATGTATGATATCTTCTTTACGACTAGTCGCTTCCACATGACCTTCTGGATAGCAAGCAGCCCCTATACAAAAATCACCGTAACTCTTGATTGCTTGTACTAATTCCGAAGCATATTGATATTCATTAGCTCCAGTCATCTCTCTTCCTGCTACTTTGTCTCCTCGTAAAGCTAGTATATTCTCTATCCCATGTTCTTGTAACCTATCTAACTGAATAGCTACTTCCTCTTTCGTAGATGAAGCACAAGTCAGATGTGCTAATGGAGTTACTCCACAATTGTTCTTTAAAGTTGTCGCTATATCTACTGTATGTTTACTTGTACCACCACCTGCTCCATACGTAACACTCATGAAAGCTGGTTTAAGTGCTGCTATCTTAACCGTTGCCTCTTCCACTTTTTCATAATCACTATCCTGCTTTGGCGGGAAAACTTCAAATGATAAAGAGGGTTGTTTTTTGCTTAATATATCTCTAATCTTCATTCTTACCTTATTACTCCTCCTTCATTATGTTAACTGTTTTCATTATACCGTTTTTTTGCTTCTTTTTCTATAATGTTTTATAATTCTACTCTAAAATGCAAGTCCGATTAATACTACTTGCATTTTCCAATTACCTGTAATGGTAATTCATCTCATATTTGAGTTATTTTTTACTTTTTCATCTATATATTATGAAATTTTTAAACATTTTTCGTCACTATCTTCCTGTTTTTCTCTCGATTACTACAAAGCTCCTTAACTGTCATAATTATTTTCTTGCATAATCCGTCATTTTCATTGATTATATATATGCAATAAACTTGACGGAATTAATCAATGCTAATATAATGTAATGGTATTAATTGAAACTAAAAAAGAAAAGGTAGGATAGTTATGAGAAACAACAAAGAAACAAAAAAGACGAAAGTATCCTTTATTGAACGTGTTGGTTCCAAGATCCCGGATCCAGTAATCATCTTTATCTGCTTATACATCTTTGTAATGTTGATCACAGGATTATTCGGTGGTACAACATTTGAGACTCTTGGTAATGATGGTTCCAATGTGGTTTATGAAATTAAGAACATGTTTCAAGCAGAAAATGTTCGTTGGATCTTTGATAACGCACTATTAAATAACTGGTTAGCATATGCAAATGGTATCCTTGGTACAATCCTTATCGTAATGTTCGGTATCGGTATTGCAGAAGAATCTGGTCTTCTTGGAGCTTTAATCCGTAAGGTAGGCGGAAACATACCAGAACGTTTGTTACCTTATTTATTAGTATTCTTAGGTATTATGAGTAATATCGCAACAGATGCTGGATATATTATCTTAATTCCTTTAGCAGGTTTATTATACCTTGGACTTAAGAAAAATCCGTTAATTGGTATGTTCGCAGCATTTGCTGGTGTATCTGCTGGTTTCAGTGCCAACTTAGTTCCAGCTACTGTAGTTGATATCGTTATTGGTAAGAATGCACAAGTCTTTGCAGAAAGCCAAGGTGTTCCTTTCGTTTCATACTTAGGGAAATCGATCAATCCAATTATGATGCACTATATCTTCATGGTTGCATCAACATTTATGTTGGTTTTACTTGGCGGTTTTATTACAAATCGTTTTGTTCGTCCAAAATTCGAGAAAATTAGCTATACAGTTCCACAAGATTTCAACTTAAACGAATATGGTGTAACAAAAGAAGAAAAGAAAGCTCTTAGATGGGCTGGTCTTGGATTCCTAATTTCATTTGCTTTAAGTGTATTAATAGCAATTGGACCACTTGCTCCATATGTAGATGAAGCTGGTGAAAAAGTAACGCCATATCTTGATAATATCATCTTATTAATCACATTCGTATTCTTCACAAGTGGTTTATTCTATGGTATGGCAATTGGTAAATTCAAAAAAGCAAGTGACGTTGTTTCTTCAATGTCCAAACAAATTGGTGGAATGGGATACGTTATCGTACTAACATTCTTTAGTTACAACTTCTTAGCATTATTAACTTATAGTAATTTAGGTACGTACATTACTTACCTTGGTGCTAACTTACTAGAAGCTCTAAATCTTACAGGTTCACCAACAAACAAAATTATTGGATTTATTATTATCACAGCAATAATCAATCTTTTCGTTGGTGGTCTTACTACAAAATGGATGTTACTTGGACCAATCTTTATTCCAATGTTATATCAAGCAAATAGTAGTATGACTCCTGATGTTGTTGCTGCTGCTTATCGTTTAGCAGACTCTTCAACAAACATCATCACTCCACTTATGAGTTATGCAGGCATTGTCCTAATCTATATGAGAAAATACAAAGAAGATTTCTCTGTGGGTAACTTAATTTCAGCTATGTTCCCATATTCAATTACCTTCATAATTTGCTGGACAATATTATTACTTGGATTTATCTTCTTCAAGATTCCACTAGGATTCTAGTAGGTATCCATATAAAATAAAATATCCCAAGAAAGTGTGTGCCTATGGCGAATTTAAATGTTCGTCATAGGCATTCCACTTCTTAGGATTATTTTTTACCAATAGATGAATTCTTTCTATTAAGTTTCCACCATGTCAATCATACATGGTTAATTCGTTCTCCACCTTTTTAGTGTTGGAAGATAACTAGTTAACATCTTTCTTGCTTCCTCTTTTGTGTTACACGTTCCATCTTGTATCATGTATGGAACACAACATTCAATCATCTCTTCCATTGTTTCATCTTTTCCAAACGAACCGTTCGGATAACAATAGCAACAATATTCTTCATTCTTACTACCATCTGCATTTTTACCAAAATGTGCTTCCTCGGTCATTGGCATTCCACAACTTTGACATATCTTTGTTTCCATAATACATTCTCCTTTACTATTCAATAGATTTGTTTTACATATAGTATCCTAACATGTATTACCTGACAACGAATGTCATATTACCTCAAAGAATTAATCTTTATATAAATCTAAAGTTTCCAATAATCGATTACGTATATTTTCCCTTACAAACTCAGGTTCAATAACTTTTACATACTTTCCATAAGATAGAATCATTTCATACACCCAATTATCTAGAACATATCTAGCTTTAATTAAGTAGTTCCCATCCTCTAGTTTTGTTAAGAACTCGGTTTCAAAATTATCATATACTCGGTATCCCTGGGACTTATCAATTAATAAAGTTATTGTTATAATTTCATCGGCCTTTTGTATCAAATTCTGCTCATATGTTTCAACATTTCCCCATTGGTTCTCTTCTAAACACTTAATTCTTTTGCTATATTCTTCTTCAAACGATTCCTCCAAGACGGTAGCCATTTGAATACGATTTAGCTTAAATACTCGTAATCCCTTTTTCTTCACACAATATGCTTTCAAATACCATGTATAATCCTTAAACCATAATTGCAAAGGTTCTACGATACGCTCCGTAACCTCTCCAGAACGATTATAATACTGAAATTCTACTCTTTTATGATGGACAATTGCATGTTTTAGATTGGCATATAGTTCTTGTTTCAGGTTACTCCAATCTGAGAAATCCATAGCAAGCCATCTTGGCTGTCCCATCTGAAATATGTTTCGTAACTTAGATAGAATTTCATCTGTACTTCCTTTTTCAACTTCTGCCATACTCTCAAGTGCAGCAAGAATATCCCTCTGCTCTGATTTAGAAACTAAACTCTTATCGAATACATAATTATCAAGCAAATAGATTCCACCATAACGCCCTTTTTTCGTATATACCGGCACACCGGCAAAACTAAGTGCATCGATATCTCTGTATATAGTACGAACAGAAACCTCAAACCGATCTGCCAATTCCTTTGCTGTTATACATCGTTTTTGTAATAATATATAAAGAATCTCAAACAATCGGTTCATAGTTTCCATCTCCCCTTCGTTATTCCTTTTCACCTAGGTAAATTCTCATTACCTTACCTAACCTTTTTATTCCTTCTTCTATCATAGTAGCATCTGAGTTCGTATAATTCAATCGTAATGTATTCACTTTCTCTTCTTTCGTATAGAATGGATCCCCAGGTACAAAAGCAACATTTTCTTGTAGTGCCATATCAAATAATTCAGCACTTAACATCCCCTTTGGTAACTCTGCCCACATAAACATACCACCTTTTGGTCTCGTTACCTTTACCTCCTTTGGGAAGTACTTCTTAATTGCATTTAACATAACTTCACTTTGTTCCTTATACAACTTGCAAATCTCATCTATATGTTTACGTAAATCGTTGTTCATTATATAATCATAAATTAAATACTGGGAGAAAATATTGCTGTGTAAATCTGACGCTTGTTTAGCTACTGCTGCTTGCTCTAAAATCTCTTTATTCTTAGTACAAATCCACCCTAAACGAAGCCCCGGTGTTATTATCTTAGAAATAGATCCAAACAATACGCTATTTGCAAGCTTTCCAGCACCTATGTATGGAAGTTCCTCTTCTTCAAAAGACAAGTCACTATACGGATCATCTTCAATCAGTACAGTATTGAATCTCTCAAGTAATGCACATAATTCTTCTCTCTTTTGTCTTGAATAGGTAAGTCCTGTAGGGTTTTGAAAGTTTGGTACTACATACAATAATTTAACTTCGTAAAGTTCAAGCACTTCTTCCAACTCTTCTAAATCAATGCCATCCTCTAATAATGAAATAGCCATAAATTCCGGTTCATATAGAGAAAATGCTTGAATTGCACCAAGATATCCTGGTTTCTCAAGGCAAATCTTATCCCCTTTATTCAAAAGAACTTTTCCCATCAAATCAAGACCTTGCTGAGACCCCGTTGTAATTATAATATCATCTGCATCAACCGATAAACGATACCTATCTTGATATCGTTTTGCAATCCACTCACGTAGTGGTCGGTATCCTTCTGTAGTAGAATATTGGAAAACTTTATCTCCATATTGTTCAACAATACGGTTCATAGAATCCTTCAGTTCTTCTTTTGGAAATGATATAGGATTTGGCAACCCACCAGCAAAAGATATCATTTCTGGTTTATCGGTTACTTTAAGTATTTCTCGAATAAAGGATGGATTCGTATTGAGCATACGATCTGAGATGAGCGAGAACTCTTTAGGATAATTAGATTCAGAACTAAATTCATTATAACTTGCCATATTAATAACCATACCCCTTTCTACTACAATATGTTTATGGTTAAAGTACCTAACAGCCAGTTAGGTCTATATCCA
>NZ_CBDLAM010000076.1:0-3828 GCF_965301125.1 Anaerosporobacter sp.
TGTTGCTAATATATCACGAGAATATTAAATCGAAGAAAGAATATATCTATGCGAAATGGAAAGTACTTGAAAAAAGAAATAACAGATTGCAAGATTTATGGCGTGAATTTAAAGATAAAGGAAATGATTTTATTACAAAAGAGTCCAATGTTGAGAATGATCTAGATATATTTGGAGATAACTCATTGTATCAATATTTATGTACTGCGAATACATTTGAAGGTCGTAAGATACTTGCTTCTTATTTGCAAAATGATAAGTTTGACAAAGAAAATATATATAAGCGTCAGAAAGCAGTAAAGGAATTAATTGAAAAGGAAGAATTATCTATAGAAATTGAAACTTTGAGTATGAAAATAGCATTAAATAATAAAAGAGATGCGAAAGAATGGTATGATACATTTTTGAAATACATCCATATGAAAAAACGTATCATCAGTCCTATTATTAGTATAGGAGCTATTATACTAACTGGTTTAATGATAGTTTTGATTGTGTTACAAATAAGTGGATATAACGTTATGAATATAATAGAAATCTTAGGAGGGGTACAGTTAATATGTGCCTATAGTGTTGGCCGTAAATATAAAAAAATAATAAATGATGTTTATAATTTCTGTTTAAATATTGATGGGTATTCTGATCTGCTTAACTGTATTAGCAATGCTGATTTTCAATCGGATTATTTGAAATCATTATGTAAAAAACTGAGAGGAAAAAATAAAACTGTCATAGGAATCAAGAAACTTAACAACGTTAATGCTGCATTTTCATTCCAAACAAATCCATATATCCATATATTATTGCAATTGTTTTTATTGTATGATATTCATTGTGTTTCAAGTCTTGAACATTGGAAAAGAAAATATGGTGAAAACATGACAGACTTATTTGGAATCATTGGTGAAGTGGAAGCTTTACTTAGTATGTCGGTTATTGCTGATAATCGTTTAGTTTCTTTCCCTGAATTAGTAGATAATAGTAACGTAATATTAGAAGCAAATCAAATTACACATCCTTTGATTTCTATAAAAGATGTGGTTCCGAATCCATTTTCATCGAAAAAGGGAATCAGCATTATTACTGGTTCAAATATGTCAGGAAAGACCACATTTTTGAGAACAGTGGGAATTAATGCAGTTTTAGCATACGCTGGAGCACCTGTGTGTGCAGAAAGACTACGCATTTCTTTTATGAGAATATTTACGTCTATGAGAGTACAGGACGATGTTTCTAAAGGTATTTCGTCTTTCTATGCAGAGGTTTTAAGGATTAAGGAAGTAGTAGAGAATTTGGAAAAGAAAAAGCCTATGTTGGTCTTAATTGATGAAATATTTAAAGGGACAAATTCTACAGATCGAATAGTAGGGGCCAAAGAAATTATCAAAACTTTAAATAAGGATTTTGTAATTACACTTGTATCAACTCATGATTTTGAGTTGTGTAGTTTGGTCGAGCAACGTGAAATTACAGGCTTTAACTATCATTTTGAAGAATATTATAGAAATGATAACATTTATTTTGATTATAAAATAAAAGATGGGAAATGCAAAACTAAGAATGCAGTACATATATTGAAATTGGCTGGATTAATGATAGATAACTAATTAATGAATTTCTTATTGACCTTTCCGTAACGTAAACCTTTATAATAAAACCGTAACAAGGTAATATTACAAATATCAAAATTCCAAGCCTGCAGGATATAAATTTTGAAAGTAAGAGGATTACGAATATTGAGGGAGGCTAATTATGAAGAAAAAATACTATACAGCAGGAGAAATTGCTAAAATCTCAGGAGTATCAAGTAGAACCATTCGTTATTATGATTCAAAAGGTTTATTACAGCCAGTTGATTATTCTGAAAGTGGATATCGCTATTATGATACGAGCTCTTTTGAAACATTACAAAAGATATTAATGTTTAAGTTTCTTGGGTTCTCATTGGAACAAATTAAGGATTTAATACAAAATGATCAAAGGGACCGTTTTGTTATGAAGCAATCTTTAGAGAATCAAAAAGAATTACTTCAGAAGAAGAGAGCAGAAATTGATCGCTTACTTGATGCGGTTGAAGTAGCTAAAACGTGCAATGAAGTAGAGGATTGGGATAATTTAATCCTATTATTAAACTTATTGTCAGATGAAAAGAAGATTGAAAATCAGTATGAAACGGCTGATAATTTAATAAGAAGAATCAACATTCACCACTATAATACTAGCAAAGTTAATTGGATGGAATGGGTTTATGATCATCTGCATATCAAAGAAGGTATGAAGATTCTTGAAATTGGCTGTGGAAATGGTCTTTTATGGGAGACAAATATCAAACGTTTACCTGCAAACATAGAGATTTATCTATCGGATTACTCTCAAGGTATGTTGGATAGTATTAAGAGCTGCTTCAATAAGTATGCAGACGACTTAGCAAAGAAGAATATACATATACATTATAGACAAGACGACAGCAATAACTTGCAATTGAATGATATGAAATTTGATGTTATTATAGCAAATCACATGCTATACCATCTTGTACATATAGAAGATTGTTTAACCAATTTGAAGAAGGCACTTAAAAAAGATGGTTATCTGTTTTGCTCTACAATTGGAAATGGACATATGAAAGAATTAATGGATTTAGTTTTTGAATATGACCCAACAATTGATAATACATTAGAAGTATGCTTGAATCGTTTTTCATTACAAAACGGTGAAGAACAATTGTCTAAATTATTTGATTTTGTTAATCAATATGATTTTGATAGTAATCTTATCGTTGATAATTCCCAGGTAATATGGGACTATGTATATTCATTTCCTGGAAATGCCCCTGTGATACTTGATCGTACTGGTGATATATTAATGAAGATGATTGAAGAACGTATACAGAAAGAAGGAGCGTTCTTAATACATAAAGAAACAGGACTATTTGAATGTAGAAATATATAAAACAGGTTTGTATTATATCATATAATATGTTAAAATCTTTGCATATAAATGGTACAGTGGCTAACATATAGAACATTTTAGAGGTGATATAATGATAATCGATGGTCATGCACATGCATGTGGAATATATTTGACACAAAATAGTATTATTGACTATTTGGATTCGCATAACATTGATAGAGTAATTTTGTGCGGTGGAGAACAAGGTAGTAAGAGGAACTATTTCTATCCATTAATGTCTAATCTATTGCGTAAAGAGACATTAAGCTATAATTATAACAAATTAATATGCAAAATGGTTAAACTATGTAAATTAGCTGATTACATAGAGGGACAAAATTATGTTGTTTGGAAGCTGGCTAGTACGAGTCCCGACCGTATATGGAATGCTTATTGGGTTGATCCAAATGATGATTCTTGTATAGATAAGATGGATGAATTTTATCAGAAATATGGATTTCATATGATTAAGCTTCACCAATGTTGGACGGATTTTGATATCCAAAGTAAGAATTGTAGAAAGTTGTTTCAATGGGCAGCGAAGAATAAGATACCTATATTTATCCATATCATATCATACAAACAAGTCATACGATTTACTTCAATGGCTAATAAATATAACAAAACAAAATTTATCATAGCTCATTTGATTGGTTCAGAGACAATGTATCCTAGACTACAGTATAATAATGTATTCTTTGACTTGTCTTCGCCACAATTGTATTCTATAGGAATACTTAAAAAGGCGTTAGAAACCTATGGTGCCGAGAGATTAATCTTAGGAAGTGATGCACCTTATGGAATCAATAATATAGATAAGATTAAGAAACGTCTTAAAAAACTTAAGATATCAAAGAGAGAAAGAAAGCTAATCTA
>NZ_CBDLAM010000076.1:3838-16315 GCF_965301125.1 Anaerosporobacter sp.
ATCTACTGTGATACATTAAACAATTTTTATGAATAGATAATTGCGAAAAACATTAACATTTCTTTTTGCACTACAAAGAGTTTCATAATTACCTAAGTGTTGAAAATGCGAGAGGAGAATAAGCATGAAGAAGATTTTAATAGTTGTAGATTATCAAAATGATTTTGTAGATGGAACGTTAGGTTTTGATGGAGCTGAAATTTTAGATGAATCCATTGCTAAAAAGATATATGAATATGGTGAAGGTAATGTATTCTTCACTAGGGATACACATACAGAGGATTATTTACAAACACGTGAAGGAAGAAACCTTCCAGTAGAACATTGTGTAAAGGATACAAAAGGCTGGGAAGTATATGGTGAAACAAAGAAAGCTTTAGAGGAAGTTAAAGCTGAAGGATTTGACAAAGAATCATTTGGACTATCTATTACCGAGGAGATAGCTAGTAAATTGCCAAAGACTGTAGATGAGGTCGAACTAGTTGGGTTAGTATCGAATATTTGCGTTCTTAGTAATGCGGTTATTTTCCAGACCTATTATCCAGGTGCAACAATAGTTGTAGATGCAGCACTAACTGATAGTTTTGATTCGGTACTAAACCAAAAAGCCCTTGATGTAATGGAAGGTTTGCAAGTTAAAGTATTGAATAGATGACAAGTCAAATAAAATTTTACAAAATCTTGAGGTTGACAAAATCCTAACTTAGGAGTAGAATTTAAAAAATTAGTTAGAGGCTATGAAAAGGAATAGTACATAACAACTGGATTTCAGAGAGAAGATGGCTGGTGAGAATCTTCATGAAGGTTTTATCGAAGGCGCCTTTGAGCTGTGCATTGAAAGATAGGAATATCAATTAGATTGCACCGGAGTTCCTACCGTTAGAAAGGGAGTAGCATAAGGAATCTCGTATTCCCGTGCTTACAAAGAGCAGAGAAATCTGAATTTAGGTGGTACCACGGACATATTATAGAGTTCGCCCTAAGCATAAAGGCTTAGAGCGGGCTCTTTTTATTATAAGGAGGAATTATTATGAAAACATTTAATATGGATGAGCTAATTGCGTATTGTAATCAGTATGGTTTTATCTTTCAAGGAAGTGAAATCTATGGTGGGCTAGCAAACACCTGGGATTACGGGCCACTAGGTTGTAGGTTGAAGAATAACCTAAAAGATGCATGGAGATTCTATTTCATTCAACGTAGGGAGAATAGTTATGAGTTAGATGCTGATATATTAATGAATCCTATGGTTTGGAAAGCAAGTGGACACCTTGACGGGTTCTCGGATCCTTTATTAGATTGCAAGGAGTGTAAGGCAAGACATCGTGCAGATAATTTAATTAATTCATTCGATGAGACAGCAAATGCAGATGCGATGACACAACAAGAGATGTTAGAGTTCATTAAAGATAAGAGAATTCCTTGCCCAGTTTGTGGAAAATCTAATTTTACGGATATTCGCCAATTTAATTTGATGTTTGCAACGAAACGTGGTGTAACGGATGATTCATCAAATACAGTTTATCTACGACCAGAAAATGCACAAGGTGAGTATGTGAATTTTCAAAATGTACAAAGAACTATGCGAACGAAATTACCGTTTAGTATTGGACAAATCGGTAAAGCGTTCCGTAATGAGATTACACCTGGTAACTTTACTTTTCGTACAATAGAATTCGAGCAGATGGAATATCAAACATTTTGTAAGAAAGGTGATGACGAAAGTCTTTACGATTATTTCAAAGAATATGGGAAGGAATTCTTTGAATATCTGGGATTAGCCAGTGAACACTTACGTTATCACGATCATGAGAAGTTAGCTCATTATGCGAAAGCAGCATGTGATATTGAATACTTATTCCCGTTTGGTTGGGGAGAAATTAACGGTACACACAATCGTACAGATTTTGATTTAGCTAGACATCAAGAGTACACAGGAAAAACAATGGAATATTTTGATGCAGAGAACAATGAGCGTTATATACCATATGTAATTGAGTCAACCTATGGACTAGATCGACTTGTACTAGCGGTACTGTTTGAAAATCTTGTTGAAGAGGATTTAGAGGGTGGGGACACACGTGTGGTATTAAAGATTAAACCATTCTTAGCGCCAATTAAGCTTAACGTACTTCCATTAATTAAGAAACGTCATGCAGAAAAATCAAAAGAATTACATCAAATGCTTTCTAAATACATGATGGTTTCTTATGATGAAGCAGGTAATATAGGAAAACGTTATCGAAGAGGCGATGCAATTGGTACACCATTTGCAATCACAATTGATGATGCTACTCTTGAGAATAATACAGTTACAGTTAGAGAGCGAGACAGTATGGAACAAGTTACGGTTTCTGTTTCTGAATTAATACCTTATTTGATAGAACGATTATAAATGCTAATCACGGTATATAATTTGCTAAACTCAAATATCAATCAACCTACATTATTCTTTATCAAAGAGATATGAACTTTCATTGCAAAAAAATAAAGGACAGTTTCAATATACTTAAGTAAATTGAAACTGTCCTTTATAATTTACAAATCTGTGTCTTCACAAATTTCTTCTTCAATGGAAGGTTGTTGAGGATTTCCATTGTTTGAATTATTCGATCCATTGTGACTAAATACACTAATTCCTTTTTTCAAAGGAGAGAAGATAAATCCTACTACGATTCCGATTAGTGATGCAGAAAGAACGACAAGAACTTTTTCTTCATTTGTCCAAGAACGTTTCATGAACTCAGTAATGAATTGTTTCATAAGAGCACCTCCATATTATGTTAATGGTATATATAGGTATTGTATTCCTATAACGATGGAAATTCAAGTTAAAAGCATTAATTCAGGTAATGATTTTTTTAAACGAATTGTTAATAACGTTGCAAGAATAATTTTAACTACATCTCCAGGTAAGAATGGAATAACACAATAAGTCATAGCTGATGCTAAAGAATTACTGGTAACATACATAAACCATATTGTTCCTAATATATAACAAACAGCTAATCCAAGTACCATAGCTATTACGAGCTTTAACCAAGTATATCCGAACTCTTTAGTTATAAGACCAACAATGAAAGCTGTAAATATATATCCAACAATATATCCACCAGTAGGTCCTGTAATGGTACCAAAACCACTTCTAAAACCAGCAAAAATCGGTATTCCGATTCCACCTAAGATTATATACGCTAGAATTGATAAGGAACCGTATTGGGGACCAAGTAAAGTACCAGTAAGATATACTGCAAATAAAGCAAGATTAATTGGAACCATTGGAAGCGGTATCTGTATCTGTGAACAAATTGCAGTGAGTGCAACAAATAGCGCGCTTGTTGTTAGAACCTTAGTTTTCATATTCATTGTATGTAACCTCCTTATGTCGTTTAATGTTAACCTGTAACTCGGTTGAGTTTACAATAGTATATAGTACAGAATAGCATTTGTCAACCTGTATCAATTATTAGTTAACAAATACTATTCTCTATTATTACAAAGCTAAAAAAGAAGACTAAAACACAATATTTTTTTGTGTTTTAGTCTTCTTTATAAAACAACGATATTTATATCTATTCTACCGTTACTGATTTAGCAAGATTTCTTGGTTGGTCAACATTAAGTCCACGATGAACAGAAGTGTAGTAAGCAATTAATTGTAACACTACAGCTGCTGTGAAAGGTGCAAATTGATCATCACTCTTAGGAAGAACGATGTGGTGAGCACATAGGTCATCGTCTACAGGCATTTCTCCATTCGTAATTAGAATAACCATAGCACCTCTTGCACGAACTTCGCGGATGTTAGAGATCATTTTTGCATATACCTTTTCTTGTGTTGCAAGAGCAATTACAGGTACGTCATCTGTTACTAGAGAAAGTGTACCATGTTTTAATTCTCCAGCAGCATAAGCTTCAGAGTGAATATAACTGATTTCTTTTAATTTAATTGATCCTTCACATGATAATGCATAATCAAGTCCTCTACCGATGAAGAATAGATCTTCAGACTTTGTTAAGCACTCACTAATCTTTTCGATTTGTTTATCGAGATCAATAGTAGTAGCGACAGCTTTAATTACGTCTTGTAATTGTTTTAAATAATTCTCACAAGTTTCTTTACTGATTGTTCCACGAATCATCGCGAATTTGAAGGCAATCATATAGATACTTGATAATTGAACTGTATAAGCTTTCGTACTAGCAACTGCAATTTCTGGACCTGCATGTGTGTAGAAAACATAATCACTTTCACGAGCAATAGAAGAACCTTTAACATTAACGATTGATAATGTTTTGCAGCCAGCCTCTTTTGATAAACGAAGAGCAGCAAGTGTATCTGCTGTTTCGCCAGATTGAGAAATTGTGATTACTAGTGTGTTTTTATCTAAGATTGGATCGTTATAACGGAATTCAGAAGCAATTTCAACAGTAACTGGTATACGTAATAATTTTTCAAACATTACTTTTCCGATTAAACCTGCATGCATAGCAGTTCCACATCCAACAATAATGACACGATTAATATCAGAGAATACATCATCATCAATTCCGTCTTCTTTAAAATCTAACATACCATTTTTTACACGAGGAGTAATTGTATTGTGTAAAGCATCTGGTTGTTCATGAATTTCTTTTAACATGTAGTGAGCATAGCCACCCTTTTTAGCAGAAGTAATATCCCAGTCTACATGTAAGATTTTTGGTTCAACTTTAGAACCATCTAACTTAGTAACTTCGATTTGATTACCATCTAATTTAGCTATATGATGTTCCGCTAATACAAAATAGTCTTTCGAATATTTGATTAAAGCTACCATGTCGGAAGCAACAATTGAACCTTGGTTTGATTGACAAGCAACGAGTGGGCTACCATTACGAATTGCATAGATAACTCCTGGTTGATCATGGAATAGGATACAGAAAGCGTAGGCTCCATCAAGAATTTCAGAAGCTTTACGGATAGCTTCGTAAGCATCACCATTATATAAACTGTCAATAACCATTGCAGCAATTTCTGAATCCGTTTGAGAAACTGGTTTTTTACCCTCTTTTGCAAATTCTAGTTCTAATTCATGGTAATTTTCAATAATACCATTGTGAATTAATGTTACTTTGCCAAAAGTATGAGGATGGCAGTTAGTGTCAGATACACCACCATGTGTAGCCCATCTAGTATGACCAATTCCGCAAGTTGTATCTTTATCTTGTGATGAGGCAACTTTTTCAATTAGATTCGATACTTTACCAGTTGTTTTTATTGTATGAATAGCATCGTTTTGAAAGAAAGCAATACCAGCACTATCATAACCTCTATATTCTAATTCATTAAGACCATTTAATAATACTTCAGTAGCATCAAGATTTCCTGTGAAACCAATAATTCCGCACATAATTCATTCTCCTTTATAATTCATTTGGATTCGGGTATTTCAAGTATCGATGCAAAACAATATATATATCTATATAGCTTATTAGTTCCGTACTATAACACAAAACACGCTACATATCTAAGTGCTTTTGAATGTGTACGGTGACTAAGAGTTTTGCTTATTTACTTTGTTGTACCCAAACCATTTACAATTCAATAGATCTTTGCAGTATCTAAGTAAGACAATTACTATAATTCAGTACATAAAGTAGAATGATTGATAAACATCTGTATATCAAATCATATGATTTTACATAGGAATTCAAGAAATTGCCTAAAAAAGACAACAAAAATAACAGCTTGGTTATATCTCTTTGTTCCCTGATTACTCAGGATTTTGAAGATATATACGCATCCAAGAATACGAAAAGGTCCCCGCCGAATTTTCGAACACCTTTTACCTCGTTACCCTTTGCTTTTTCCGCCCAGACAAAGGTACATGGCGCTAATTTTATCAAATTAGGATAGATTAATCTATAACACTAATTGAAGACATTTCTGTCAGATATAAAACATAAAACATGGGCAATTATTTATGGTACTGTGTCTATGGATTCCCCCTTTAATAAAGCTCATAAGTATTCTATGCTAATAGTATATGAACGTAGTAGCATAGTTGCAACACAGATTATAGAACAAATTGCAATCTCTCAGATTATCTAAATCGAAAAGAGTACAATCTACGAAGAATATAGCATGTTTCAATAGCTAAGTCAAGAAATTGACGAATACTTCATAGAAAATAAAATCTATGTGAGTTTTAATTGGAATTGTGCCTATTGTGTTTGAAAATTCGTAAATTATATGGTACACTACCAATTGTATGGTACAATTTTGGAGGTGCATATGAACAAAGAAAATAAACCACTAATTATTCTAACAGGACCAACTGCAGTGGGTAAAACTGCACTTTCCATACGTCTTGCAAAGGTTGTAAACGGTGAAATTATATCAGCTGATTCCATGCAAGTATATAAAATGATGGATATCGGTACTGCGAAGATTATGCCAAACGAGATGCAAGGTGTTAAACATTATCTAATTGATGAACTCATGCCAGAAGAAGAATTTAATGTGGTTAAGTTCAAGGAACTAGCATTAACTTATATGGAAGAGATTTATGCTAAAGGTAAGATACCAATTATAGTAGGAGGTACTGGCTTCTATATTCAAGCTATTTTGAATGATATTGATTTTACTGAAACAGCCGAAGATACATCCTATCGACAATACCTACAGCAGATGGCAGATGAAAAAGGAGCAGAATTCTTATACGAGTTGTTAAGAGAAGTAGATGAAGAAGCTACCAAAACGATTCATCAAAACAATGTGAAACGAGTAATTCGAGCACTTGAGTATTATCATCAGACAGGAAATAAAATCTCTGAGCATAACGAAGAGCAAAAACAGAAAGAATCACCTTATAACTTTGCATATTTTGTTTTAAATCATGAACGTAGCATACTATATGATCGTATCGAAAAACGAATTGATACAATGCTGGAGCAAGGGCTACTTGATGAAGTCGTTTCCCTATATAACAAGGGGTATAGCAAAGAACTTGTATCTATGCAAGGATTAGGATACAAGGAAATACTATCCTACCTTGAAGGAGAGTGTACCTTAGAAGAAGCGGTATATGTGTTAAAACGAGATACAAGACATTTTGCTAAACGCCAATTAACTTGGTTCAAAAGAGAAAGAGATGTTATTTGGCTAAATAAAAACGAATTTAACGACAATGAAGATAAAATTTTAGAAAATATGTGTAGTGTTTTACATGAAAAAAATATCATATAAAACAGTTAGGAGAAACAGATGGAAGAATTAAATGATATGTACCGAAGCCTCGGAATTGATGAAAAAGTTGTAGACTTTTGTAAGACGATTGAGGCTTCATTGAAGGAACGATTTGCAGCAATTGATAAAGTTGCTGAGTATAATCAGATGAAAGTCATTAAAGCAATGCAAGAAAATCATTTATCCGATGTTCACTTTAGTGCAACAACAGGTTATGGATATAATGACTTAGGAAGAGATACAATCGAAAGTATCTATGCATCCGTATTCCATGCTGAATCTGCATTAGTACGTCCGCAATTGACTTGTGGAACTCATGCGCTAACAGTGGCTTTATCAGGAAATCTTAGACCAGGTGATGAGATTTTATCACCAGTTGGAAAGCCATATGACACCTTAGAAGGTGTAATTGGAATTAGGCCAAGTAGAGGTTCTTTGGCAGAGTATGGTGTGACGTATCGTCAAGTTGATTTGCTTGAAGATGGTTCCTTTGATTATGAAGGTATTAAAAATGCGCTGAATGAGAAGACAAAATTAGTTACAATTCAACGTTCTAAGGGATACCAGACAAGACCAACATTATCAGTTTCCCGTATAGGCGAATTAATTTCTTTTATTAAAGGTATTAAACCAGATGTAATCTGCATGGTAGATAATTGCTATGGTGAATTTGTAGAGACAATTGAACCAACGGATGTAGGTGCTGATTTATGTGTGGGTTCTTTGATCAAAAACCCAGGGGGTGGACTTGCTCCAATTGGTGGATACATTGTAGGTAAAGAAGAGTATGTAGATAATGCAGCCTTTCGTTTAACTGCACCTGGTTTAGGTAAAGAAGTAGGAGCAACACTTGGAATTAATCAGCAATTACTTCAAGGTTTCTTTATGGCTCCACAAGTGGTATCAGGCGCATTAAAAGGAGCAATATTTGCTGCAAATATCTATGAAAAGTTAGGATACCCAGTTATACCAAATGGTACTGAATCAAGACATGATATCATCCAAGCGGTAACATTAGGTTCTGCAGAGGCAATTATAGCATTCTGTAAAGGTATTCAAGCTGCCGCACCAGTTGATAGTTATGTAACACCTGAACCATGGGCAATGCCTGGATATACTTGTGATGTTATTATGGCTGCAGGCGCCTTCGTTCAAGGTTCTTCCATTGAGTTAAGTGCAGATGCACCTATTAAACCACCATATGCGGTATATTTCCAAGGCGGTTTAACATGGTACCACTCAAAATTTGGTATAATGATGTCGCTTCAGAAATTATACGAAAACAATTTGTGCAATCTTAAGTAACCTTTAAGAAGTTGTCGACGAAATTGAGTATACAAACACCTGAATTTATGATAAAATGGTGTGTGGAATACATGTTTTAGAAACGTGTTATATTGATAATATGGATATAATGGGGATGGTATAAGATGCGAAATTCTTCCAAAAATGGATGGTCATTATTCTTGTTATTGCTAGCAGGCATAGTGCTCGGGGGATTCATTGGATGGCTAACAAAAGATGCCACGTATTTAGCATGGCTTAATTATGGACAGCAATTTGGAGTTAGCGAGCCTTTTAAATTGAATCTAGGAATCTTAAAAGTAACATTTGGATTTACAATCAAGATTACAATGTCAAGTATTATTGGTGTTATCTTGGCTATCCTTGTTTATAAGAAATTATAAGGAAAATAATTGTACAAGCTTGAATAGAGTTTCTTACTGAAAGTGAGGAAATCTATGAAGCAAAGAGAACATTTAACAGTCAAAGAATTACCTGTAACGGAACAACCCTATGAAAAATGTGAACGTTATGGCGCGGTTAGTTTATCAGATGCTGAATTACTAGCTGTAATCATTCGATCCGGTTCACCAAAAGAACGAGCAATTGACGTTGCCAATCGTGTGCTGGCGAATGAAAAGAGAGATCAAGGAATCGTATCGCTATATCAGTATACCATGAACGAATTAATGCAAATACATGGAATCGGTAAGGTAAAAGCAATTCAATTACTGTGTCTTGCTGAGATTAGCAAGCGGATGGCAAAAGCCACATATGGAATGAAAGTCCGTTTCTCTTCTCCTGAAACAATAGCGAATTACTATATGGAACAGATGAGACATCTTAAAGTAGAACAAGCTGTCCTTCTATTCTTAGATACCAAGTGCCATTTAATTCGGGATATGGAACTATCAAAAGGGTCAGTTAATTCTTCGATAACGGCACCACGAGAGATTTATTTGAATGCACTAAAGTATGGAGCAGTCTATATAATTTTGTTGCATAATCATCCAAGTGGAGATCCTATGCCAAGCAAAGAAGATATTATCACGACCAAACGAATACGAGAAGCAGGTTTATTAATCGGTATACAACTTATGGATCACATAATTATTGGTGACAATATGTATATAAGTTTGAAAGAACAAGGGCTTTTGGAATAAAGTTTTGTTCGCAGTTTGGAAGGAGTAAATTTAAGTGGCAGTTAAAACTTATGGAATAGATTTAGGAACAAATACAATTAAAGTATATAAAAAGGGCGAAGGAGTAATCCTTCATGAGAGAAATATTATAGCTGTTGAAAATAAAAAAAATGTAAAAGCAATTGGTGACGAAGCATATGAGATGAATGAAAAAGCACCAGTTTCTATCAAAGTAGTCTCTCCAGTTAGGAATGGTGTAATTGCAGATATTGGGAATATGCAACGTATTTTAACTGGTGTAATAAACAAAATAAATGGTGGAAAGAAAAGTACTAGCTCATTTTATATAGCAGTACCTACTGATATCACTAGTGTTGAAAAGAAGTCTTTTTATGATACAGTTCTAGCTTCAAATTCTAAAATTAAAGATATAAGTATCGTAGAGAAGAGTATTGCTGATGCACTTGGAGTAGGACTTGATATTACCAATGCCAGAGGTGTTATGGTAGTTAATATCGGTGCAGATACTACTGAGATTTCAATTATATCCTTAGGTGGAATCGTTCTTAGCAAATTAATTAATGTTGGTGGAAACAAATTAGATGAATCTATCAAATTATATGTTAAGAAAAAATGTAATCTTGCTATTGGAAATAAAACGGCTGAGACAATTAAGAAGAGTCTAGCAAGTGCATTACCAGGTTCAAACGAAACAATTACTGTATACGGACGAAATATTGTGAATGGACTTCCTGCGCAGATGGAAGTTGATTCTGAAATGGTATATGAAGCGATTAAAGAATATCTTCATACAATTGTTGATTCTATTAAGGTTATTCTTGAAAGAACTCCACCAGAAATATCTTCAGATATTATAGAATCTGGTATCTATGTAACTGGAGGTTCAGCATCTATTAAAGGATTGGATGCATTAATTGGAACCAATACAGATCTGAGAGTAAATATCTGTGATAAAGCTGATAGCACAGTTGTTGAAGGATTAGGAAGAATTATTGAAGAACCTGATTTAAAAGAACTTGCTTATAACATGAAGCAGATGACAATTAGAAGATAGATAAGGGAAGTCGAGGGGGACATTATGAGGCGTAGATCAAGGTTTTCACTTGAACCAAAATATATTTTGGCTATATGTTCCGTCCTATGTATCATATTGATTTTTATATCTTTTCGATACGAGGATAAAGTACAACCTGTTAAGAATGTGGTAACGGGTATATTTACTCCGATGCAAAAGGGTATTAATACGGTTGGAAAATGGATAACAGATAAAAAAGAATTGATAACAAACATCAGAGATTTGCAAGAGGAGAATAAGGAACTAAAAGAACAACTTGCAGAGACAACTTATGAGAATCGTATTCTTCAACAAGAAGGTTATGAACTAGATACCCTTCGTGATCTTTACGAATTAGATAAGAGATATCCAAGTTATCCTAAGGTTGCAGCTACAATTATCAGTAAAGATACAAATAACTGGTACAATCGATTTGTTATTGATAAAGGTTCTGATGATGGACTAAAAGTGGGAATGAATGTGCTAGCTGGTAATGGGCTTGTAGGCATTATAGTTAAGGTAGGACGTAACAATGCAACGGTCAGATCAATAATAGATGACGCGAGTAATGTTAGTGGTATGTTTTTAAAAACTAATGATCAATGTAATGTGAAGGGTAATTTGGAATTAATCGATCAAGGGCTAATTGAAGTTCAGGGAATTGATAAGGATGCTAAGATTAAAGATGGTTATGAAGTTGTTACATCCTCAATAAGCTCAAAGTACTTGCAAGGAATATTAATAGGTTATGTTTCAGATGTGAAAGTTGATTCAAACAACATGACGAAATCTGGACATCTGACGCCAGCAGTTGATTTTTCTAACTTAACAACAGTATTGGTTATTACAGAATTAAAAGAAACTCTATACTAGAAAGGATTTTGATATATGAAGCGTTTTTTTATGTCTTTAATCGTTATTATAGTATGTTTCTTATTGCAGAGTACTGTTTTTCAATCACTAGCCATAGCAGGCGTAGTTCCCAATCTGCTACTAATTGTAACAGTAGCTGCAGGATATATGCATGGTAGAACCAATGGGATTTACGTCGGGCTCGCTTGTGGTCTGCTAGTGGATATATGCTATGGTGATGTTATTGGCTTGTTTGGTTTAATGTATATGTGTATAGGATATCTGAATGGATATGCTCACAAAATTTATTTTACAATGCCAATTATCTTAGTTTCTATAAGTGATTTTTTATATGGCTTTTTCTATTATGTGTTCCTTTTCTTGTTAAGAAATCGTTTGAATATTTTATTTTATTTAAAGAGAGTTATATTGCCAGAACTTATCTATACAGTAGTAGTATCTATTGTTCTATATAAGATACTGCATATACTTAACGTGAAATTAGAACGTTCTGAGTATAAGGAGGTTTAGGTTTGTTTGATGTATTAATTGAAAAAATAAAAAAATTATTTCAATCACGGTTACTTCCTATTGTATTGATCTATGTTTTGCTATGCTTTACACTGATCAATAGAATATTCACCCTTCAAATAGTTGAAGGGGAAGCACACCAAAAAGAAGCGCAAGAAAAAACTACAAAAGAACGTGAGTTAAAAGGAACTCGTGGAAATATACTTGACATGAACGGGAAAAAACTTGCTTATAATGAGCTGTCTTATTCTGTAACTTATGAAGATACAGGTGAATTAACGAAAAATGAAGATAAAAACTCCATGATTTATAATTTAGTTAAAATTATTGAAAGTAATGGTGGCGTTTTAGAAAGTGATTTT
>NZ_CBDLAM010000076.1:16325-17256 GCF_965301125.1 Anaerosporobacter sp.
AGATAAAGACGGTAATTTTTCTTTTAAAAAGGAAGGAAGCTCAGAATTAAGTTTTAAGAGAGATGTTTATTCATTAAGTTCTATTGATAAATTATCAGAGGAGCAAAGGGAAGCGTCAGCTAAAGAAGTTTTCGAATTCATGAGATATGGTACTAAAACTAATAAGATGTACGAAATCTCGGATGAATATAGTTTAGAAGATGCTTTAAAAATAATGGTTATTCGTTTCAATATAGCTATGAATAAGTATTCTAGATACCTTCCTATAACAATCGCAACTGATGTAAATGAAAATGTTGTTGCTGCTATACGTGAAAGTGAAGAAGAGTTGCCAGGAGTAGCAATTCTTGAACAAACAAAGCGTGTATATGACGATAGCGAGTACTTTGCACATATTTTAGGATATACTGGTTTAATAACACAAGAAAAATTACAAGAATATAAGGAAAATGGCAAAGATAATTACACAGCTACAGATCAAGTTGGAATCTCTGGTGTAGAAAACCTGTATGAGGATTATCTACATGGCAATAATGGTAGCGAAACAGTAATAGTAAATGATCAGACAAGGGTTCTTGAGATTCTCGATAGAGTAGAACCAGAAGCTGGTAATGATGTTTATCTTACTATTGATGCTGATTTACAAAAAGCTTGTTATCAATTGTTAGAAAAGAGATTGGCTAGTATATTATTAAATGCTTTAAAGAATAACGATAAACTTACTATATACGATGTATATTATGCACTAATTAATAATAGTGTTATCGACATAACTACTTTGAATAATGATGATAGTACTGATTTAGAGAAACAAGTATATAAAAAGTTTGAATCTCAACAGCGAGTTGTATTTAAAAACCTAAAAAAAGAATTAGCTATTAATAACACGACTCCAAAGAAATCTTTATCGGAAGATATGCAAGAGTATATT
>NZ_CBDLAM010000077.1:0-13695 GCF_965301125.1 Anaerosporobacter sp.
CAATATACCTTGAATCTTCAATCATCGATTTTGTCTAATACAAGAGAACAAGTATTTTTTATTACAATGATAATATTAGTTTTCTATGCTTTCATGCGTGGAATAAAAACAATTTTTCGATTTGCAGAGTTTGTAGTAGTCCCCATGTTAGTAATTGTAGTAATCTATGTGCTAAGCGCTATGCCAAGTATTCGATTAGATTTTATTAAAGAAGCAAATCAATTAAGTTTTTCTGAACTATGTGAACAAGCAGGCTTTATTATTGCTGCAGCCGGGAATTTGTTTTTACTATTAATCTACGGAGATAGTGTGAAAGATTATAGTAAAAGTTGCAAACTTATTACTCGGTTTTTTACAGCGGCTATTTCTCTTTTTGCCCTTTTGTTAATTGTAGTAACCGTAGTTACTTTTGGTCTTGTAGGTAATAATGCATCGATGTCTATGGCTACACCTTTTTATGTAGCGATGAAGGGAATATCAGTAATGAATGTACTGGAACATTTTGAAGCTATATTAATCATTATTATGTTTTTCTCTGATTTTTTGGGAATCTGTTTGTATGCTAGTATTTCCATTCGCTGTATTAAATGGGTATGTTCGGTAAGGAATATGAAATTCTTATATATTCCTTTTGCTATATTTATCTATTATTTGGCATTAGTGCTTTGTAGAACACAGTTTGATGTTGAATTCTTATACGCTAATATCATAGTGAAATGGAATCTTATCATGCAATATGTAATACCATTCGTCTTAATAATTGTGTATTATGGAAAACGATTGCCTAACAAGGCGGGAATCCAAAGAGTAGAGGCAGGTCAAAGCAAAGAGTAAATACTTGAATAAGATCAACAATTCTATATAAAAAAACAATTTTCATATTACTGTTAGATAAGTGCAGTAAATGAAAATTGTTTTTTTATATAGATCTTATTAGTCTTCAATAGAAATTACACTAACAGGACAGCTATCACGTGCTTCTTTAGCAGCATCAACGCTGTCATCAGGAATATCATCGTCTATTGCCTCGGAAACATCATTATCGTTGAATGAGAATACTTCTGGACATACACTAACGCATATTCCACAGCTAATGCACCCATCTTGATCTACGGTTGCTTTCATATGGATTGATTCCTTTCTTAAAATATACATAACATTTATACTTTAGTAGTATTACCAAAATTTCGTATATCATTCTACAATACATGAAAATATGTATATTATAGCAAACCAAGTAAATACTATTTTTGGAATATGCTTTGTTCAGATTAAGGAAGGTGCAATCTTATGTTGCTTATTAAAAACGGTAAAATTATTACTATGGCAGGAGTAACCTTGGAAGATGGATGTGTGCTAATCGATCAAGGTAAGATTAAAGATATAGGTAAGGCAATTAAGGTAGATGATGACGAAGAATTGCAAGTTATAGATGCAAAAGGAAGTTGGGTTATGCCAGGAATTATAGAAGCACATTGTCATATTGGTATTACGGAACAGAAAAAAGGTTTTGAGGGTGACGATTCTAATGAAAATTGCAACCCTATTACACCGTATTTACGTGCAATTGATGCGATTAATCCAATGGATGCAGCATTTGCAGAAGCTGTTCACGCTGGAATTACAACTGTAATGGTTGGTCCTGGTAGTTCGAATGTTGTAGGTGGACAATTTCTAATTATGAAAACCTATGGAAGAGTAATTGATGATGCTATTGTTATGAATCCTGCGGCTATGAAGATTGCATTTGGGGAGAATCCAAAGAGGAACTTTAATGATCAAGGAAAATCCCCGATGACAAGAATGGCAATTGGAGCAATGCTTCGAGAGGAATTGTTCAAAGCAAAGCAATATATAGAGAAAAAGAAGAAGGCCAAGGAAAGCAAAGAGGAATTTTTAGAAGACTTTCATTATGAAAGTTGGATTCCAGTGTTTGAAAAGAAGATTCCTCTTAAGGCACATGTCCATAGAACAGATGATATCATGACTGCAATACGAATTGCAAAAGAATTTGATTTGGATTTAACACTTGACCACTGTAGCGAAGGGTATCTAATAGCGAAGGAAATCTTAGATTCTGGTTACCCAGTTATAGTAGGACCTAGTTTAGTAGCAAGAGATAAAATAGAAGTACAAAACTGTAATTACAAAACAGCAGGAATTTTAAAGAAAGAAGGCGTGTTGGTATCTATTACAACGGACCATCCAGTAGTATTAATTCAATTGCTTCCTATTAGTGTAGGTTTTGCAGTCCGTGCAGGACTTGATATGGAGGAAGGATTAAAGGCTCTTACAATTAATGCTGCCAAAATCTGTCGTGTGGATGACAGACTTGGCAGCATTGAAATAGGTAAAGATGCTGATATTGCAATATTTAGTGGAAATCCAATGGAGGTGTTTACCAAAACATTATATACCATAATTAATGGAGTCGTAGTATATGATTCCGGTCAAGAACAAGATTTAGTATAAGTACTATCATTTTATTGTTTTAATTGTTTCAAATAGTTGGCAATCTGTTCATAATCTTCATACATCTGTGCAGGTTGCCCTATCTTTATAATCTCTTGATACATCTCCGGAAAATAATTCTTTAGATATGCTAATTTGGAAAGTGTATCAGAATAATCCTGTGTAATATATTCGTAAGCAGTTATATAGGCAAAATTGTTTTTCTGCATGATATAGGTTGTTAAGATATTACGAGTAAGTGGTTGCGGTGACTTTGGTTCATCGTATATAAAGTAAATGGTGTTGTATCTTGTTGTTATCGACTCAGCACCATAACCTAGTTCAATTAAAGAATCATAGAATGCTTGACACATGCCTAATGTGGGAAATGTGATTCGAATATGCATAGTAAGGTCGTCAGGTTCTGAAAAAACACCTAATCGAAAACTGTTTACACACCAGGAGCTACTTTTTCTTGTTAGGATAACTTCGTTTTTCTTCATAATAGAATATGAAATTAATAAAGGTTCTTCATCTGTATTACTCTTATAGTAACTACCAAAGAAATACCCGGATATGAAGATAGGATCTAAGGTAGTCTGATATACACTAATGTCACCTCCACTTGATAAACCGTATTGTCCCTTTTGTAGTTGTATTAACCAATGTTTATTATTATAGTTAAAATATATGTTTTCGATATCAATTATAATTCCCAGTGGAGCAGCAGATTCATCATATAGTCTACATGCACCATATTTTCTTTTTTTACAAGAAGTAGTATTGGTAAAGAAATCGTACTTAATATTGTAAATAAGCCCATAATTTATAAGATCCAAAGGAATCTGTTGTATGAGTGTTTTCGTATCTATACTAGGGAGTTCCTTATCAACTTTTGCATCGGGTTCTAGTGATTTCTTAATGGGTTCAATCGAATACTTACGTGCTTTCTTAGCAAAATATTGGATTAAAAGTACAATTATCAGGCAAGCAACTGTAATCGCTAAATTGATTAATAAAATGCTATTGTTTAGTAAGGAAGCATATAGAAAAGTCATAACAACGCTCCTTCAATTTCCGTCTATAGTATCTTATTCGGGAGAGGAAGGCTTTGTTATTGATTATTATGAAATATTCATAACAAAGTTAGTGTAAAGTCTAATTAGTACATTAAAACAGCTCTAGTTTCTAAGGTACTCGTGTTTCGTGGTATTTGATATAATACGATTAGAAATATATACAGCAATTGGAGGATGGATATGATTAAGAGATACAATCTAAGTGGTTTATGGGATTTTGAATTAGATGAAAGTAAATTAGGTATTCAGAAAGAATGGTATCAATCAAAATTGCAGGATACGATTACGTTACCTTCTACAACTGCGTTAAGCAAGAAGGGAAAGATTAATACAAATAGAGAAGACGGATTTTTAACAGAAGTTTATCCTTTTGAAGGATATGCTTGGTACTCGAAAGAAGTTACCATCTCATCCGCAGATATTGGTAAGAAAATTGTGCTTTTTTTAGAAAGAACTCGTTTAACTAAGGTTTGGGTTGATGGAGTCTATGTAGGCGATCAAGATAGCTTATCTACACCACATTCATATGACTTGACACAGTATATTAACAAAGAGACATTTATTCTAACTGTACTTGTAAGTAACACAGATTACCCTACTAAGGGGGGACACTTAACTTCACCAGATACACAAACAAACTGGAATGGTATTACAGGAAGATTAGAATTACAAGTGTATCATCAGGTCTATGTTCAAAAGGTACAAGTATATTCTGATATGCAGACAAAAGCATTCCGTCTACATATTATAATTGAGAATGAAACTAGTGATGTGGTTACTTCTACCTTCAATGTGAAAGCCGTAGAGAAATATCTCAATGAGCAAGATTTGATTGTATCAGGAAATCAAGTTAAAGAAGTATCTTATACTATAAGTCTTAACCCAGGCGAGAATAGTATTGATCTTACATATACAATTGGAGAGAACGCCAAGTTATGGAGCGAATTTTCTCCAGTATGCTATGAACTAGACATCATCAATGTAGATAATGATGAAGTTACTACAGTGTTTACGGGATTACGAGAATTTTCATCTGTGGGATATCATTTTACCATTAATGGTATAAAGACCTTCTTGAGAGGAAAGCACGATGGTTTAGTCTTCCCACTAACTGGGGCAGCTCCAACTACAGTAGATGAATGGATTCGTGTACTGAAAATATCGAAAAGTTATGGAATCAATCATTATCGTTATCATACTTGTTGTCCACCAGAAGCAGCATTTACTGCGGCTGATTTATTGGGAATATATATGCAACCAGAACTACCATTCTGGGGGACGCTCACAGATGAAACCTATGAAAATCATAAGGAAGAGGAGCAGCAGTATCTAATTCGTGAAGGGGAGCGTATGCTTGATAACTATGGAAACCATGCTTCTTATGTTATGATGTCCCTTGGTAATGAACTTTGGGGAAGTAAAGAGAAGATGGGTGAGATTATCCGTAACTATAAGATGCGTGACCCAAGACCACTCTACACCCAAGGCTCTAACAACTTTCAACATGCTCCAGTTATTATACCAGAAGACGATTTCTTCTCAGGTGTACGTTTTAGTAAGACTCGTCTTTTCCGAGGTTCCTATGGTATGTGCGATGCACCTTTAGGCCATGTGCAAATGACTATGCCAGGTACTTGCAAAGATTATGATGAGGTAATACTTCCAAAAGAGACTGATATAAGTGATACAAGTAGCACGAAGAAAACAATAGAGATTCAATATGGAACAGGAACAAAAACAGTCGAGATGGATGAGGAAGCTACAGAATTAGTTCCTAATATTCCAGTGGTATCACATGAGATAGGCCAATATGCGATGTATCCTAATTTCAAAGAAATAGACAAATATACCGGTGTGTTACAAGCGAGGAATTTTGAGATATTTCGTGAGCGATTAGAAGAAAAGGGATTAGGAGATTTAGCAAAACAGTATTTTGAAGCAACAGGAAAATTAGCGGTTGCATGTTATAAGGAAGAATTAGAGGCGGCTTTTGCTTCTAATAATTTAGCAGGTTTCCAATTACTTGATCTTCAGGATTTTCCTGGACAAGGAACAGCACTTGTTGGTATCTTAGATGCCTTTATGGAGTCTAAAGGATTGATAACTGCTAACGAATGGAAGAGTTTTTGTAATGATGAAGTTATATTAGCTAGAATTCCTACGTATGTTTATCAAGCTGGTGATGATGTAACAGCTACAATCAAGTTAAGTTATTTTAGTAATAAACCATTTACAGCAAATGAAATTATGTGGGAAGTAAACACAGAAGATAAAGTTGTTTCAAAAGGAACAATTAAAATTGATGTGGAGGTATCCGGGCTGACAGATTTAGGAGCTATTAATTTTATCATGCCAATGGTTAAAACAGCTACAAAAATGCAATTACATCTGTTTGCTCCTGGAACTAAAATAGATAAGAGTTATGATTTGTGGTGTTATCCAGCTATTAATAAACCACTTCTAACAAAAGAAGATTTAGAAAAGGACAGTTGTATAGAACAAAATGGTAAGAAGGTATGGATAACAAGAGATTTTGAACGTGTATCTTCATTATTAGCGGAAGGTGAGAATGTATTATATCTTCCAAGGAAGGTAACTAAGAGTATAGAAGGCTTCTATTGTTCTGATTTTTGGTGCTATCCAATGTTTCGTTCTATTTCAGAATGGATGAAGAAACCAGAACCTGTTGGAACGATGGGATTGCTAAATAATCAGAATCATGATGCATTAAATCAATTTCCTTGTGATTTTTACTCAACTCCACAATGGTATCATATTGTTAGCCATGCAGATATGGCAATTTTAGATGATACGAAAGAAGAATATCGTCCAATTGTTCAGATGATTGACAACATAGAGAGAAATCATAAATTAGGATTATTGTTCGAAGCAAAGGTTATGAAGGGGAACCTTATGGTATGTACAAGTCGATTAGATGAGATCTTTGATCATATAGAAGTAAAACATTTCTCGCAAAGTATACTAGAATATATGTTATCCCATTCGTTTGTACCAGATAAAGTATTACAAATTGAAGAATTAAAAGAAATTATAGATTAATATCATATGGCTTTTACAATATTTGATTGACTTAAAATGTATTATGGAATTTAAGAAATCATTTTGTAAAAGCCTTTTTTAGATTTAATTATAATATCATGGAAATTAGACCTAATTTATATTAGAAAATACTAAATTGTATTGACATTTATTGTATCATAAAGGTATCATTGTATAGGATAAGGAGGTATTTACATGAACAGGAAATTAGTAGTAAAACTTGGCCTGCTTAATTTTGGGATAGCAATTGTTGATATTCTTGCATTCTCTAATGTGTTTATGAGAATAAATCTAGGTGATGATACGTTAGTTAGGAGAGCTTTTGGTTATACGTTAATCCTTATGAGTATAATTTTATTTTGTTATGGAAACTATCGACTCTTGTATTCAAAAGAAACAGAATATGAGTTCTCTATACAAGATCTTAACACACCAGAGGATATGGTTGAAGTATTAACGCAATTATTGAATAAGAATATTTTGAATAATGAAATTAATACGACCATAAATCAGATAAAACGGTTACTTAAGAAGAAAGAATCCCTTAAGAATATTATCTATATTAAGTTCAAAGAAGAGGATGAAGATGCATATGGTTTGAAAGATATCATTAATAAAGCAGAAAATCTTTTATATTCCAACGTAAAAAGCATGATTAATGCCATATCTGTTTTTGATCAATCTGAATTTAATCAAATTAATCAAAAAAATAATTCAGAAAAACATGCAGTTTATATGGAACAAGTAAATTACATACGTGAAAAAGTGAATAATAACGAAACAATTTTGTTAGAGTTTGACAAGCTATTAATGCAATTATCAAAATTAAGCGATGGTACACAAGCTGATTCTGATGATTTGGTAGTTTTTAAAGATGTTGTGAATAACATGAAGAATTTATTATAGTAACCAATGGCCCATGAAAGGGGAAAAAGATGCAAAAAAAGAGTATGCAAAAAAAGAATCTATTAGCATTTGTTGTTATTGCAGTAATAGCATTTGTCGGAATATTTTCTGTATTATCATCTACGAATTCCAGTGATGATGGTATAGAAGTAATGTCAGAAAGTCAAGCAAGTAAAAAGTTATCAAAGTACTTAAAGAAAATTGATGTGACTAATATTACTGCAAGAAAAGCAAATGTGGAACTCGAGGAGACGGATCTAAAGGAAGAACTACCAGATATCTCAAAATATCCGCTATCAGTAGAGGGTAATGCAGATGTTGTAATTGAGATTTTCTCTTCACCTGAAAAGGCAGGAGAGGGAACTGATAGTTGGCTATCAAAGATGGCTCAAGAGTTTAATAAGCAGAACAATACTGTTAATGGTAAATCAGTTGCTATATCCGTTCGCTCGATTGCTTCTGGGCTTGGAACTGATTATATTATATCAGGCAAATATGTTCCAGATGCATTTACACCGTCCAATGATTTATGGGGAAAGATTATAGAAGGAGAGGGAGCAAATATTTCTGTTGTTACAGACCGTATGGTAGGTAATGTTGCAGGAGTATTACTTACCAAAGATGTTGTAAAAGACATCACTGATACTTATGGTGAGGTGAATATAAAAACGATTACCCAAGCAACCGCAGAAAATAAAATTGCCATGGGATATACTAATCCATTATCCAGTTCAGCGGGCATGAATTTCCTTCTATCAACGTTGAATGCATATGATTCATCTGATATTCTAAGTGATGCAGCCATAGCAGGATTCCAACAATTCCAGACAAATGTTCCTTTTGTAGCTTATACAACCTTACAGATGAGAGAATCCGCTAAATCTGGTTCACTGACAGGAATGGTAATTGAATATCAATTGTATAAGAATGACGCTGATTTAAGATCTTCCTATGATTTTATACCTTATGGTGTTAGACATGATAACCCGTTATATGCGGTAGGAAATTTAAATACGGATAAGAAAGATGCATTGGATTTATTTGTTTCATACTGTGAATCAGAGAAATCACAGAAACTAGCTACCAAATATGGATTCAATGGTATGGATGAGTATAAGAGTGATTTACCTGAGTATGATGGTTCAACAATTATGTCTGCACAGAAACTTTGGAAGGAAAACAAAGATTCTGGTAGAAGCTTATCCGCAGTTTTTGTTGCCGATGTTTCGGGGAGTATGGGTGGAGACGCACTGAATCAACTAAAAACTTCATTAATCAATGGTTCCAAATATATAAACAGTGAGAACAGTATTGGGCTTGTAAGTTATGATAGCAATGTATATCTAAACTTACCAATTGCAAAATTCGATTTAAACCAAAGGTCTTTATTTACTGGAGCTGTTCAAGATTTACAAGAAGGTGGAGCAACGGCTTCCTTTGATGCTTTAGCTGTTGCCTTGAATATGTTATTAGAAGAGAAAGAGAAAAATCCTGATTCTAAGTTAATGTTATTCTTACTAAGTGATGGAGAAACTAACGATGGTTTGAATTTAAAGCAAATATCAGGAATATTAAAAGCATATAAGATTCCAGTTTACACAATAGGATATAACGCAGATATTGAAGCGCTTGAGACGATATCAGCTATTAATGAGGCTGCGAGTATTAACGCAGATTCAGATGATGTAGTATATAAACTTAAGAATCTGTTTAACGCTCAGATGTAATAGAAAGAAGACTGTTGCAAATACTAACTAAGTAAATGCAACAGTCTTTTTGTTATTTATAATTTACTGAGAATGTTGAACCTGCGTTACCTGCGAATACTATTGTACCACCTTTAGGTAAAGTAACAGTTTTGTTAGCAGAGATTGTAGAAAGGAAGACTAATACTCCTTCACTATCATATATAGCATATCCTGCTTTCTTAGGAATTGAAACTTTTATCTTCTTACCTGCATTAGAAGAAGGAATCTTAAACCATTTTGCATAACCGTCATCTTTAATGGTTACTTTGAAGGTTTTCTTAGAAGATAGATTTTTAACAGCATCTTCAGATATGGCTATTGCAGAATTTGCTTTCAAATATTCGGTACCATTTTTGTTATACATCTTGATATCTGTTAAATCACGTCCCATCACCTGAGGTATTTCAAGACGTTGTTCTAATGTATTCTCATCAACTATAGTTAAGTTATCTATATAGCCCTCTTTAAGAGTTTCATTTTTGAAATAGGTACTTAATTCAGATAAGTATGATTGTGAAGAGTATTTTTCATTAACTACATAGTATTTTTTACCTTCTCTAGTTTTCCAAGCAGCAGCAACGCTTTCGGACACTGGATTATCATCAAGTCTTTGAGCGTAAAGAACATCCTGTACAAATGAAGGGAAGCCAGGAACGCTATATAGAACTTTTTCGTTCAAATAGGTTTTACCATTGGATAGTTTTTTAAATGTAAATTCCATGGAACCAGTACTATCTTTGAATACGCCATTTCCAGTATAGAAGTATTCTAAAACAGCGGAATCATCAACACTATATTTCATTTTGAAAGAGTTTTTATCAGTAAATTCAATGTTAAAAGCTTCATATACGCTAGCATAATAACCTGCATAGCTCTTAAAGGATTCTGGCATACTTGTTTTAACAGGTGCAGTAATTGTTGGATCTTTTAGTTCTTTGATTACACCATTTTCTTGTAGAGCGTTAAGTAGAATGGAATCACATAATAACTGATCTATTGAACTGGAACCACCAGATGTAAGAACAGCTACACCTAAATCATATTCAGGAATGGTTACTACATTTCCATGGTATGAAATGGTATCTCCACCTTTTGCAAATGCTTGTATGCCGTAATTGTTGAATGGATTAAGCTTAACACTATCCCAACCTAATCCATAGTTTAGAATATTATCATCATCATTACCCCATAATCCCTTTTTGTATTCTGGTTGAGCCATTGCATTTACAGAATCTTTACTAAGGACAGAATTCTCATGCATGAAGATATCAAGGAAGTGGCATAGATCTTCGGCTGTGGAATATAAGCCACCTGCTCCAATGATGTTTGCGTAGTCTGCTGGTAATGCTATGTTATCGTAATAAGTTTTTGCAAGTTGTAGTCGTGGAAAACCACTCTGTGGTGTTTTTGTGTTAGACATTCCTAAGGGCTTACTAATATTTTCATAAATATAGTTTGTGAATGAAGATTTGGTAACTCTTTCTACGAGTAATTCAGCCAATGTAAAACCATCGTTAGAATATACACTAAAACTACCAGGATCGGCTTTTAATCGTTGTGTGCTTAGATGCTCAAGAAAATCATCTGTATTTACTGGATCGGCATCATAGAAAAGCAATGAATTATTTATAAGGTTTCCCATTAAGCCTGATGAGTGATTGATTAACATTCGAACGGTAATCTTTTTGTATCGTTCATCAGCCATTTTAAAATCAGGAATATAATTGACAACTGGTGTGTCAAGATCTAATATACCTTTTTCAACTAATTGCATGATAGCAACAGTTGTGAATAGCTTACTAATGGAACCTACTCCATAGATACTATCTTTTGTAGGTGCTTTCTTTTTGTCTCGATCAGCAAAGCCTGAACTGCCCGAAACTACAATCTCCCCATTGTGTATCAAAGCATATTGCACACTTGTACAACCAAAAGTAGTAGCTAGTTGTTTGGCCTTTGTATCTGCTGATTTTGTAGTAGTATCAAAAGTCCAAGTGGATTTTCTCTGATCCGATTCACTTGTAGTTGAAGTGCTTGTAGCAGTGGAACTTACTTGTGCTTTAACTTGTAAGGCAAAACTTGAAGATAAAGTTAGCATACAAACTAAAGATAATGATAAGGAAGTCTTTGCTAAATTACGTAACCCTTTTGTTTGAAATATTTTCTTATGAATCATATGTACTCCTTTCACCCATTATATAAATGGCTTAATATAGATTATTCGGCTAACTTTAATATAAAGCTGGACGAACTTAATAATATTATATCACAGGATTTGGAAAATATGATAGCTTAATGAAAACTTAATCATTTTATAATTAAGAAGAAGCTGTTTTAGTTTTTTATTTGAACAAAGATGTTTAATTTCAGAAAAGAATGTGTTAGAATATATCAAGTGCAAGGAAACTTAATGATGAGTATACATTGGTGGTCCTTGGAATTAAGATGGAGTAGTTAATATGAATGTATTTAATGAAAGAGTGAAAGTGAAAATACAAGAGTTTTCACCAATAGGAATTATACAATCAACAATTCAATTAATTAAGTATAATAGGAAGAGCTTATTCTTATTTACTATAATCTATAAATCTATTACTTTACTAATCATGCTTCCTTTGCTAAGCTTGTGTTCTAATTTTGTATTAAGAAGATCAGGATACAGTTACATTACAACTGAGAATTTACTGTCAGTTGTTACAAGCCCATTAACCGGTATAATGGCCATAGTGCTACTGATTTTATTAGCAATCTTTGCAACAATTGAAGTAGGAGCGCTATATTCTTGTTTCCAACATAGTAGAGATTGTAAGAAAATATTAGCAAGACAGATGTTATTTGATGGAATAGTGAATACAATACGTATATTTTATTTAAAGAAGATTATATATCTTCTTTATGCGTTGTTTATGGTACCAATGGTGAATTGCTTGCTAATAATATTTACTATTAAAATTGCAAGTATTCCAAGCTACATAATCAAGTCATTATTTCATGTAAAATACATTCCTTTGATTGCAGGTATCGCAATTGGAGTTCTTTTTGTTATAACGATTCTATTGTTATTTACATCTCATTTTTGTATTGGAGAGCGTAAAGGGTTTAAAGCATCGATTAGGAATAGTATTCGACTTGTTAATAAACGAAAGTTACGGACAGCTTGGTACTTGCTTGTATGGAATGGATTAATTGCAGGTTTATTATTCCTTCTTTATCTGGTCGTAATGGTTATTATTGCTGTTAGTGTTGTAGTGTTTGTGAAAGACTCTATGGTACTTGCTATGTTTTTATCCATACTTGATAAAGTCAATCTGTTTGTTTTGCTTATATTAGGTACGATTGGCGTTTTATCCAATATGGCAATTATATCAGCCATGTATTATCGATATAAGAAAGAAAATGGTGAAGACGTTCGACTCGATGCTCTTAGAACAATAGAAAATAGAGAAACGAAAACAAAAGCAAAACAATGGTTAGGTGTCTTAATTTCAGTTGTAATGATAGTAAATGTAATTTATTTTTATAATTCCTTCTATAATGGAGTTTTTGGTGTAGAAGATGCTCTATCACCAATTAAGATAACATCTCATAGAGGAAATTCTATATCTGCACCAGAGAATACAATGTATTCCATTGCTAGTGCAGTGGAGGAACTTGCTGATTATGCAGAAATTGATGTACAAGAAACAAAAGATGGAGTAGTAGTATTATTACATGATCCAAGTCTAAAAAGAACAACAGGTGTTAACAAATATATATGGGAATTAACCTATGATGAAGTACTTGAACTAGATGCCGGCAGCTGGTTTTCTGAAGAATTCGTTGATGCAAAGATTCCTACATTAGAGGAGGTATTAAGATATTGTAAAGGTAAAATCAATCTTAATATTGAACTGAAATTAAATGGACATAGTCAAGATCTTGAAAGTAAGGTTGTTAATTTGATTGAATTGTATGGATTTGAAAGACAGTGTGTAATAACATCAGCTAACTATGAAAGCCTTGTTAATGTAAAAAAATTAAATACTGATCTTAAGACAGGTTTTATAATGTCTATAGTATATGGTGATTTTTACGATAAAAAATATATCGATTTCTTTAGTATGAAATCAAGTTTTATAACGCAAAGGGTGGTTAAAGAAGCTCATAGTCGAGGTAAAGAGATTCATGCATGGACAGTAAATACTAAGAATGAGATGGATCGTTTGAAGAACATGGGTGTAGATAATATTATCACTGATAAACCTGTTAAAGCTAGGGAAGTATTATATAGTAGAGTTGCTAACCAAAGTATACAAGATTTAATAAAAAGAGTTGTGAATCAATAAGTAAAAACTAAAATGGATACTAAAAAAGATGATTTTGATATGATCAAAATCATCTTTTTTAGCTAAATTAAAGTTTTTTAATAAAATTTCCATCTATGGAAGTATTTTCACTTAATATAATAAAGG
>NZ_CBDLAM010000077.1:13705-14597 GCF_965301125.1 Anaerosporobacter sp.
ATCTCCAATATCTGTCCAATTTGTTACACTTCGGTTTAACTTTTGCATGATTGGCATCTGTAATCCATCAACCTTAGTGAAAATCATAACGCTAACCATGATATTTTGGTAGTGAACACGGTCAATGATAAAAGATGAAACAGTAGCATAGATTACGGAATATATAAATACATCAATTTCAAACATAAGTGCACAGATGCCATAAACAACGAAGTTAACTACGATAGCAACTCGTCCTACCTTAAAATTTGTGTGCTTTTTTGCTAGATAAACACCGACGATATCATGGCCACCGGTAGATCCGCCAGCTCGAAGAGCAAGACCAATACCATAGCCACATACAATACCACCAATTAGACAACCAGCCAAAGTATCGTCAATAATTGGTGATGTTGGTGAAGGAATTAATGTAAGGAATGTTGTCTGCGAGATAACAGCAATTAATGTTTTAATAAAGAAACTCTTGCCAACGCCTTTGTATGCCAGGATAAGAAGTGGAACATTAATTATAAAGTAAATTATACCAGTTAAGTCTATATTTCTTAATATACTTAAATGTGCATAATCAATAAGCAATGTACGTATAATCTGTGCGAAACCTAGGGAACCACCATTATATAAACCTAGCGGAACAATAAGCAGTTTTACTGCAATGGCAAAGATACAAGTACCAGCAAAAGCCTGGAAATACTTAAAGAGTTTAGATTGTGTTAAATTTTGAGTTGATAGATTTTGACTCATTTGGGCCTCCGTTAATTGTTTGGGTCAGTTTAATATTTTTTGATATTCGAAGAAATCATTTTGCTTCTTCTCGCAAATAACATTATACCACTTTTGTAGAAAAACAAAATAGAATAATCAATGAATGTCTCATGTCTGGTCCTTGACGGTA
>NZ_CBDLAM010000077.1:14607-17086 GCF_965301125.1 Anaerosporobacter sp.
ATTAGGTCCGTATGTAAAAAAACAAAATTTTTTATTTTAATCACTTTAACAATGTGATGTGATAAAACAAATGTTTAACTAGTTATCTTAGTTTATTTTATGTAATTTTTCAGAATAACTGTGAATAAACTGGGGACTGAATAGTTACAATACAGGTTAGATTAAGAATAAAGGAGAATGAAGAATGGGTTACGTTGATGAAGTTATTGAATCAGTAGTTGCAAAAAATCCAAGCCAACCAGAATTCCATCAAGCAGTAAAAGAGGTATTAGAATCTCTTAGACCTGTTATTGATGAGAATGAAGAAAAGTATCGTAGAGAGGCTATCTTAGAAAGAATCGTGGAACCAGACAGACAATTTATGTTTAGAGTACCTTGGGTCGATGATAAAGGACAAGTACAAGTGAACAGAGGTTTCCGTGTACAATTCAACAATTCAATTGGACCTTACAAAGGTGGTCTACGTCTACATCCATCGGTAAATCTTGGTATTATCAAATTCTTAGGTTTTGAACAAATCTTTAAGAACTCACTTACAGGTCTTCCAATTGGTGGCGGTAAAGGTGGTTCTGACTTCGATCCAAAAGGTAAATCAGATAGAGAAATTATGGCCTTTTGCCAAAGCTTCATGACAGAATTATGTAAATACATAGGAGCAGATACAGATGTTCCTGCTGGTGACATCGGTACTGGAGCTAGAGAAATCGGCTATATGTTTGGCCAATATAAAAAAATCAGAGGAGTATATGAAGGTGTTCTTACTGGTAAAGGCTTGTCATACGGTGGTTCTTTAGCAAGAACAGAAGCAACAGGGTATGGTCTATTATATCTAACAGATGAAATGTTAAAATGTAATGGAATTGATATCAAAGATAAAGTAGTTGCAATATCTGGTTCAGGAAATGTAGCAATCTATGCTACTGAAAAAGCACAACAATTAGGTGCTAAAGTTGTTACAGTAAGTGATTCTTCTGGTTGGATTTACGATCCAGACGGAATTGATCTAGCCGCATTAAAAGAAATCAAGGAAGTAAAACGTGCAAGATTAACAGAATACAAAGACTACAGACCAAACTCAGAATATCATGAAGGTCGTGGTGTATGGACTGTTAAATGTGATATCGCACTTCCATGTGCAACTCAAAATGAGTTATTATTGGAAGATGCAAAAGCACTAGTTGCTAACGGTTGTATCGCTGTAGCAGAAGGTGCTAATATGCCTACAACATTAGATGCTACTGAGTACTTACAAGCAAATAAAGTATTATTTGCACCAGGTAAAGCTGCTAATGCTGGTGGTGTTGCTACATCTGCACTTGAAATGTCACAAAATAGCGAAAGATTAAGTTGGACATTTGAAGAAGTAGATGCTAAACTTAAAACAATTATGGTTAATATTTTCCACAACTTAGATAATGCTGCAAAACGCTATAATGCAGAAGGTAACTACGTAGTAGGTGCTAATATTGCAGGATTTGAGAAAGTTGTAGATGCTATGATAGCGCAAGGCGTTTGCTAATATTATAAAAATAGCCCGTAAGTATGATGCTTACGGGCTTTTCTTGTTGTCTGAATATTCATAAAACGGAAGACAAGAGGTAAAAATAATATAATTGGTTACAAAATGTATATAGGTGGGTTACAAGTGGTATACAGTAATAGTTATGATATTTTATTGATTTCATTAAGTAATTCAGGTAATGTTTTTTCTGTGTAAACATCCTTAGTTACATCAGAACATTGAAAACTGTTTATTATAGTAGGAATATATAGATAAAATGATATAATAATGTAAAAAGGAGAAATATATGGAATTATATGGCTCAATATCATATAAAAAAGCTTTAGTTGTAGATGAAATATTATTGAAAGAATTAGAAAGTGTTTTGTCGGAATTTTATGATAGTATAACTTATAATGCATGGTTAATTAACGGAAATAGAGTAAAATTTGATTCTTTAGACGAATTATTAGATTATGATAATTCTGAAGAAAGAAGAATTAGTAGATTAATGATAACCATGGAATATTATTACGACATAATTTTTGATACAACAATTTCCGTTATTAATAATTACAATAACACAGTAGTTGTTACATACCGTATGAATGATAGTGATAAAAGTCATGTTTTTAATAAAAAAGTAAAGAGTATTCTAGAAAATCATAAAAGAACAACAAGTTATACTTTATTTACCAAAAATAGCGCTCTCTATTTTTGTATAGCTGGGATGATTGCAAATTACATATATTTTATTTATTCATGGGCAATGGGTAAAGCTACAGAAACTACGACAATACCGTCTAGTATAATATTTAACGGAACAATTTTTTCTGTTATAGTATTAATATTAATATTAATATTTTCGATTTCACCAAGAGCAGGAATAAAAATAGCTCCACCAATAACATTTAAAATTGGATATGAAATAAAAGAAGATGAAAAGCGTGAAAAATTACGCGGAAACATATTATGGGG
>NZ_CBDLAM010000078.1:0-17074 GCF_965301125.1 Anaerosporobacter sp.
TGTCAAGATTTTATAAATAAGAATCTTGATTTTTTAAATAGCAAGGAGGATTGTTGTATACTTGGGTTTGCATTTCAATAGTTAAATCCTAGTTGCCTTATTCTCTTAGCGCAAATAATTGCCATCGACTTATCATTCTGTTTACCCGCTAATCAGCAAAATGTTCTTAGCAATTTCCTATTGACGGTAGGACAATCAATGATCCTATTCAATGCACAACAGATTTATATGGAATCAGGACCTGGTAATTGCTTTAATTTAAAAAACCTTAATTCCAATAATCCCGATTGCACTCCAGATTCAAGTAAAGATTCAAATTCTAGCAAAACAACGGATAATACTTGCACTTCTAATACAGATGCAGCCTCAATTATGAATACTTATCAATCACAAATTAATCAACTAAATGCTGAAATTAAGGCTTTAAAAAGATGGATGGATGAATATTAGCTTTTAGGTGGGCTCATTAACTGGTCCCACCTAGTCTTCGTTTCTTTCTTCTATAATTCAAATATATTTCTATTAAAATACAAAGAATCCCCTCTAAAGCAACAATCTTAAGAAGTAATATCTTCGTACCACCAAGATAAAAAAGTCTTTTTGGTACATATTTGTTTGAATATAATTCTACTGTTTTCCCTACTTGACCGAATTCTTCCTTAATTAATATGTTATTATAATCAACACCTTCTAAACTATAATCGACATAAGTCCCATATTCATAATGCCTTCCACTTGAATCTTGATTTGCATCAAGAAGATCTTCCTTACTATCCACTACCTTAGTAATTTCACATTGTACCGGAATTGCATTATACCGTAAGATATAATTGCGCGCTATATTAAATGAAACAAACGAAAAACAAATAATACCTATATATAAGAACAAATGCGTAATAATATTCTTGCCTAACTTTTTCAAATCGTATTACCTCCTATTAGACATTATTACCCAAATTAGATACAATATTAGCCTATTTTACATATTATTCTTTATTATGGTTACATTTACTTGCGTCTATATCGTGTACTAATGTTATTTATAAGTATCACTTATAATTTTAATTATTTTTTAAGAAATATTAATATTATAATTGCAAATTATTTTAAAATCAGATATACTTTCTCTGTCATATTAAGAGTCACCGTGAGTGGGGACAAAGGTCAGTTGGTATTGATTAAAGACAGCTGATTTATATTTGAAGGAGGTCAATTATGGAAAGGTTTTTCAAACTCAAAGAGAACGGTACTAATATTTCTACAGAAATTCTTGCCGGTCTCACCACTTTTTTTGCCATGGCTTACATAATCATTGTTAATCCAAAGATTTTATCAGCGGCAGGTATGGAGTGGGGTGCTGTATTCTTAGCAACAATCATCTCAGCTATCATCGGTACTTTAATCATGGGCTTAGTTGCCAATGTACCTTATGCGCAGGCACCTGGTATGGGACTTAACGCATTCTTTGTTTATACTGTTTGTTTTGGTCTTGGTTTCACATGGCAACAAGCGTTATCTATGGTATTCATCTGTGGTGTTATCAACATCATCATTACAGTTACTAAAATCCGTAAATACATAATTAAGTCTATTCCTAGAAGTTTGCAAAATGCAATCGGTGGTGGTATCGGTGTATTCATCGCTTACATAGGCTTAAAGAGTGCTAATATAATAAACTTCACTAACGATACTGGTGCTGAGGTAGGACTCGGTGCTTCTATACACGGCTCTCAAATAGTACCTGAAATATCAAACTTCAAGTCAGGAGAACTAGCAACTCTTCTTGCAGTTATTGGTTTAGTAATCACTGTTGTTCTTCTTATGCTTAACGTAAAAGGTGCTATATTTATCGGTATCATCATAACAGCATTAATCGGTATTCCTATGGGACTTACTAGTATGGGTGATACTCAAAGTTTCAAAGATGCATGGGCTGCTTTACCATCAACATTTGGTGTTATATTTACAAAAGAGGGTCTCGTATCTCTGTTTAATGATCCTTCCAAACTAGCAGTTGTATTCGTAACTATTTTCTCTTTCAGTTTATCTGATACATTCGATACAATTGGAACATTCATCGGGACTGGACGCCGCAGTGGTATCTTCAGTGATGAAGATGAAAAAGCAATGGAAACAACAGCAGGTTTCAAATCTAAGATGGACAAAGCGTTATTCGCTGATGCAGTTGCAACTTCAATTGGTGCAATCGTCGGAACTTCAAACACAACTACATATGTAGAAAGTGCTGCTGGTATCGGTGCTGGTGGACGTACAGGTTTAACAAGTGTGGTTGTTGCTATCTGTTTTGCACTTAGTGCATTCTTTACTCCATTGGTTAGTGCTATTCCATCTGCTGCAACCGCTCCTGCATTAATCATTGTAGGTATCATGATGCTTTCTTCCTTCAAAGAAATTAATTGGGAAGACCTTAGTGAAGCTATTCCAGCCTTTTTCGCAGGCATCGCTATGGGACTTTTCTATAGTATATCAAACGGTATCGCAACAGGATTTATCTTCTACTGTCTCGTTAAGATCTGTAAGAAGAAAGCAAAAGAAGTTCACCCTATTCTTTGGGTAGTAACTGGTTTGTTTATCTTAAACTATGTATTACTAGCTATTACTAAGGTAGGATAATTTAACTATAAACGAAAAAAGAGATGTGCCACTGTTTCATCCAGTGTACATCTCTTTTTAGTTCTATTCACCCATTCTTGGTTACAGTATAATATCCTCCATATAATTCTCAATTATGTAATCACCAACTGCAATTCCGCTTTCAAACATAATATGTTGATCTAGCTTATCCTCTGATTCAAGATGGATATCAAATTTAGAAAGCCAGTCAGTGCATAGTTCTTCATCAATCTGTGTGATTGCTACATATCCGTGTTCTTGCGTTAACACTTTCGTACCTTCTTGTAACTCGTAAGCAGGGATCATTCCCTTATCTGTTTGTACCGGATGATACTTTGTTAATAGCAATTCTTTACTGTCCACCATTAATCGTATCACTGGTACTATCTGTAGTTCTTTCCAAATATTATCTACTCGTGCAGTGTTATTTAGCGAACGTATTCTATCACCGATCTCTATATCATTAATCTTCTTCTGACTACCGTCCGCCATAAGTAAAACCCCAAATTTCTCTTCATTCTTAATTACCATCCTAATACCTCCTATCTTATAATAGAATCCAATAGTACTACGATTGATATATTAATAACTTTACTCTTTTATTATAACACATTTTACCGCTTGTGAACTTATTTTTTATATGTTTTACACAAAAAAATATTGATTATCTTATTTTCTATAGAACTAATATACAATACATATTCGAGTCTTTGCAAATAATCCTCTCTAATCAAAACCAATAATCACTTCCCAAGGCTAAGCCCAACAATATAAGCACCAACAATCATTTCACCGAAAGAAAGTCCTATCAAAGCACCCGAGATAAAATCTTTAAAATCATTACCACCAACTACCTGTGAAAGTGCAAAAAGTGCAGTTCCCATTACGATTAACATAATTCCATATAATGACTGCTTTTGTTTCTCTAATATTTGAGTTCTTTCAATCAGATCTAGTATCTGTTTTTCATCATAAACACGAATACTATTCTTTTCATTCGTTTCACCGTCCATTAATTCAGAAACAGTAACCTCTAATTGTCTACATAGTGATTCAATAATGCTATAATCGGGCATACACTTTCCACATTCCCATTTTGAGACCGTTTTATTAGACACACCTAATTCTTCAGCTAACTGTGCTTGTGTCATATTTTTTTCTTTCCTCTTTTGAGCTATGAATTTTCCTATAACGAATTGGTCCATTTTATGTTCTCCTTTATCCTAAATATTTTACTATCATAGTCTTATATTACTGATAATGGCCATAAATTAACACCCCTTGCTAGGAGAATATCAGTAGAATCCCTGCATTGTTCGAATATTGTTTGTCTCTTCAATTACCTTTGCTTTAACTTCATAGGCAATATCTCTACTGTCTTCATAGATTTTTATAGATCATTTCTTCCATCCAGTATTATTATATTTTTCTTTATTATAGCATGACTCAAATTATAATAAAACGATTAGCTCAATTCATAATAATCTGACTTAATATATACGGATCCTTTATCTTCTTGTCTTCAGCAAATGCTATGATTTTCGACATAATCTCTGCTGTCTTAGGATCTTCATCAATGAATGGTAAGAATATCTTGCCTCTACTTTGGGAGTGAACCGGTAGCACATTAATCTGGTGACCGCCCCTCTGATGAATGACACCACTTCCTAAGTGAATACTATACATTGCTTTAGATCCCTTAATGATTGCATGATTCTTCTCAAACGTTACGTTGTTTAGCTTAAATAATTCTAGATTAAAGGCTATGATTACCTTACGCATCTCAACAGTAGAATGGCTAGTCTCAGGGTCAACACCGCCAGCATGTGCAGCACTAACTGCTAAATCCACGTCACGCATGACTTCTGAATACACGATATCTGGAACATCACTTATCTTCATAGATTCAAAGTTCTTCCTATCAAAAAAATCAACCCATTCTAATGTAGGCGCTTCAACATCACTTGGCGAATACCAATCGGCTAAAGCATATATTCTCGCAACAATATTATCCTTATAATAAATCTTCTGCAATCCTTCTTCATAATCAGCAATCCATCTTCTACCTTTGAGACATGCAGCTGCCTTCTGTGGCTGTATTTGATTTCCTGCAAACATTCGAGAAGAATACTTATCAAGTTCTTCATCTAGTTTAACATATAACTCTCTAAATACCTGCTTGAATGGTTGTTTTATTGATTTCTCTCTATATTGATCATATAGAGAGATCTGATACACATTCCATTTACCACTTAGATAAAAATCATACGGATGTGCTACTCTAACTTTCTTATCTTGTTCAAAGATATGTTCTAGCTTTCTATCCTCTAGATTCTCCTCACTTATACCTTTTAATTGTTTCAGATTATCCCCTTCAGATTCTTTGTTTTTTATTTCATACAAACCTCTTTCACCTAAAAATCCCAGCACTTCATCCGCTTTATATACCAGACGACTCACAATTGCTTGCGTTACAGGATTCTCACATAAGTTTTGTAACTCGCCAAATGTAAAATCATCTCCGTTTTCCATGGCTTGCTCGAACATCGCAACTGTACGGGAATACTGATCTTTTAACTTCTTCTGAAATTCTTTAATTTCAATAACCCTATCCTCTTTCTTTAGGGTAGATGGTATTGATTTAAGAGTTTTATCTTTCTTTTTAACAAGCAATTGTGTGTGCCCATCTTGATCAATGGAAACTTTGAATTGATAGTCTTCTACTTGACACCATTCTAAATAAGCTGCATTCGCTTTTACTAGTTCTGTCTCCATTGCTAGTGTAAGCCTTGTAACATCTGCATACCCTGCCGTTGTTGCGAGATTCTTAAGTGCCATATCCACAGCCCTAGTTTCACTTGCACGCCTTTGTGCCCCGAACTGTTTACACTCCTTTAAAAACTTCTGAAGAAATTCATAGCGATGAAGCATATCTTCCTTATTGGTGATTGGAACTAATCCATAGCTCATTAGAAGATCCTTATTTCGATTATTTAGAATCAATGTTTCTAACTGGTTTACTCCGATTTTTCCAAGAGCAGCATCTGAGTATTTTCTAGCTCTTGCATGCTTGTTACCATTTGATATGTACTTAGCTGATTGATAGAGCTTATTAAATATCTTCTCACCTAACTGATTATAAACTTCATGAAACCATGTTCCATCGAATGCACCATCATTCAACTCTTCTGTTGTAAGAGGCGTATATTTGGCTATCATAGATATCTTCTTATCATCAAATCTTTCATTCATATGTGCCATAAAATAATAACAGCCACTCTTAAATCCTTCATATCCCAGATATTCTTCAATAATACTAATCCATTGTGGTGCATACATGGCTGTTTCAATTAATCGATTTTCGTTTATGCCCGTACTTATTAGTGCACTGCCAAGTTTCTTGGCTGTATCAGATTCCATAGGATAACATACTTGTAATAAATGACTCAAACATTCTTTTTTTCCTGTACCAAATGTACCGTAATAGCACTGCCTGTCAAATATATCATTTCCCATTGCAACTAATATTGCTACTAATCTATCAATTCCATAGATCTTATTGATATATCTGATTGATTCTGAGAATACCGTTTTCGTATCTCCACGCTTTAATTCCACATCAAGTACTTTATCAATTATAGTTTTATAGAACTCTTTTCCAGCCTTATAGAAATCCTCTTTCGCGATGAACTCTTCATACATTCTTTCTAATCTATTCTTATCATATCGAGATAAGCTATCTTTCATAAATAAACTTAGTTGATCAATTGCCTCACATAAACCGATTTCTTCAAATGCAGCCTTATACACAATATCATTAGATATTAGACCTAATATATAGGCCTTAATATACCAAAACATATTTAATTTCGTATAATGATGTCTCCTGCCCCCATCTTCAGCCTTCTTATCATGAGAACTAAATCGATATCGTTGATCAATTCTATATAGGACATTAAATGATTTGATAAATTCATCTTCATTTTTCCATTCTCTTATTCGATTAAGAATTAATCTAAATCTAGGGTTGTCTACCAAAGCTATCTCATCTGGTTCTCCGGAGTAGTAATGTCCTGGTACATCATTCTTGATTGTCTTATACCATAAGGCATTCTCAGGAATATCGTTTGCTAGATATACTAAAGCATTCTCTGATACTTCATAAGGAATTTCTATTTGATACATGCTTTTCAGTATTCTAGTTATTACGTAATTTGGTTTTTGTAACAAATAAGTGTTCTTGGCATTCATACCTCCAAGTAAATCATATTCCTTGCAAAATCCTCCTAATATTTTTTCCTCATATTCAAAATACTGGCTATCATTCTCTATTTTTAAGTGTTGGGCTTCAAGCGCAATCCCCATACTTATTACCATATTATTGCTCTTAATGTTCTGTTCGTAAAACTCTCTCCATAGTTCAGGGAAGGGATAATGTTCATGTTCAGGTACATCTTTATATGTTGTTTGTAGTAATACTCTATATCCAAGAAGTACTTCTTGACCTGAGCTAGCCTTATACTCCATATCAGAATGCGCAGCGATAAACTTATCCAGTTGTATAAATATCATATAAACTGTTTCACCTGATTTATCAAAGTAATTATGTATAACGGATAAATCAGCCTTCTTAGTTGGAAGTTTTACCAACGTATCTGGTTTATAGATTCCATATCCTTTAGAATTCAATATCTCACCTGTCTTTCCACGTCCTGCTATTTCCTCAATTAAAATACTCTCCTTAGGTGTTGGACTTTCCATATGTTCCGCCAAAGTTATGAGCTGCTTAAGCGTATCTTGACTAGCATTCTTTAATTTGGCACTTACGATAAGATCAAGCCCCCCTAGTCTCATTTGTTCATTATCAGTATTCAACAATCTTTTAACACAATGAACGAGGTTTTCCTCTGTAACTTCACCTAATAGTTCCAATACATATCTTCTGATATCTTGGTGTTTATACTTTAGATAGGATTCCAATAAGATATTGTCTTCTTCCGTTCTAACAAGCTTCTTCACTAATTTGAATGCTGTATCTCTTGTGTAACTTTCCCTATTTGCAACATAATCAAATAGTGCTTTTCGTTGGACAGCCGTCTTTGGATTGTGTAGTAACATAGCTATATAACTACCACGATTTATATAATAATTACTAGGGTCAATGTTTTGTAGTTCCTCACAAAGATAATCAATCCGTCCGTTGTCATCAAGGGCATAAGCTATAATAGCCATTCGTATTACCAAGTCCGTCTTAGTCAGCACTACCTCATACCAAGGGAATATGCATGGAGCAAACACCATTTTTTTCTTTGGCATTGCTCTATAGATCTGATCCATAATAGCAAAATGCCTACTTGCTTGTTGTTCATCTTCGTATAGATAGGTAATAGGTACCGTCAGATAAGTACCCTCTTGTTGGCTAGATACTCTTCTTACATAAGTATCTGTATGTTTAAGATAAGTTGGCATAAATGCAGCAATTACTTCAAAATCCTCTGTATATTTCTCTATAATTTTTCTTGAAGTTATGGCTGTGAATTCATCATTCTTAATCTCCCTATTATAGTAGGACATTGTGAGGACCTGATTTCTTGTTCCATTATTAACATACTCCTCCATCACTTTGATTGCATCTTTTACTTCATAGCAACCAAGTGCCCATAAGCCAATCATAATATGAATAGAATCATTCGTCTGGGTAAATGCATAGGCTTGTTCCTTATTCTTAATAGCCACAAGAATATCATCAAGTATCTTAATGGATATTCTGTCCATATTCTCTTGACTACAAATACCTGTCCATACTGCAACTGCTCTCTTAACCGCAGAATATCGTATCAGATTATTATTATATATGGTATCAAGAATAGATATAAATGCTTCTATTGTTCCACAATCCGCATTTTCACATATCGCTTGTCTCACTCCCTCTTGTAATTTCGCTGCAAGAAGGAAATCACATAATAGTTGATGTAATTCCTTATCTGAGCTCTTAACAATTCCACGAATAATCTCTGTGGTAACGACTGCAGTATTATTTTCACTCATAATACAATCAACAATTGCTTGCTTCACAAGAGGATCTCCTGCATCAATTCTTGCTGCAATTATACAATCGAGATCGTAAATCGAAATTTTTTTACTATATCCATTATTTTGCTTATACTCTAATAACTCCGGTGATATCTTATTCTGAAGATAATCTGCCAAAGTACAATTAAAGATTCCAAATGCCATATAAGAAAATAATAGTCTAAATGCCTTTACTATTGATAATCTATAATCCTTGGTTCTAACAGTTCTTCTGTTATAACCATCTGTATACTGAAAGGCATTAAATTTATCGATAATATAATAATAATCGCCGCAATACTCTTTAGGAACAAATAACGCAGTGACATCATTAAATCCATTACGTATATATTTACTAAGAGTTACATTCTCTGGATATTCTTTTTCAATCTTTTTCATAGTTGGGCGTTCTTCACGATATATACTGTAATCTTTTATTTCGTCTACCAGTGCTTTCTTATCTTTTGAAAGTAATTTTATTCTTAGATTCCTCTTCTTATCCCAAGATTTCTTATATTGTTCCTCAATTGATTTTATTAACTTTCCATCATATCCCATTTTCTAATACCCCTTACCACATTCTTCCGCTTAGCATAGCTAATCTTACGAATGTTATTTCACTACCTTCTCTAATATCAATCTCATCCATTAGTTTCTCTTTTCTAATACCATCTACGAATATGGCTACAATCCCATCCTTGTAGCATTGTAGTGCATTCTCAATTGCATCTTTCGTATCTGCTTTCTTTTCACCATAATTACGTCCAAATGTAATCTTTCCAGTAATTTCTTGATTTCTAATATTCTCATCTGTCAATATTATGAGAAGGTCTTCGTTATCTTTTCTTTCATTATATTCTGTCACACAAATCTTAACCGTTTCCTCTATAAGCCCTTGCATAGTAGCTGGCTTATTAGAATAATTCATTGTTATCTTATTGATGGTATTCTTTCGCTTTGCTACACTTTTCATATGAATTGTGACATTCATAATTACTTTCTCCTTCCATGAAAATATGCTATAACTTGTTACAAAGTATTGATTTTATTATTTCTGTAAATCAGATAATCTTAGCAACTGTAATGCAAACATTTCATACCATATTATACCATAATTTGCGCTTTTAAAAACATTCTTTTCCATTTTTGTTTTGCAAAATTAGTATTAGCATACCTGAGCGTGTAACATAAAAGCAATCATTCGCTCCCTATGAAGACAAAATGATTGCTTTTTTTATCAGAACTTGATACGTATCATCAAGTTCCATATCTATTTATTCTTCGCTTTATTTTTGTATCAAATATGCATATAATGTATAATCTTGATTTTCTCCAAAATATACATATAGGACATTCTTATCTGCTACCTTGTCAATCCAGAAAGCATACAAAGGTGCATTTTCCTTTGTTAATAATTCATCAATCTCTTCTAAGTTATTAGTAGTCTCAAATTCATATTCAAGGAACATGATTGTTCCTATAGAAGATGGTAGAAACATATTTTTGTTGTAGTTTTCATCAACACCATTATTATCAATATCAGCAGAATATTCATACTTATTATCCTGACTCTTTTTTTCTGCATTTCCGTAAATTACGTAATCACTTTTTTCAAGTATCGATGGATATGTCTTTTTACTCAAAGTTTTCTTAACTTCTTCAATTCCGGTAAATGAATCTTCTTCTTGAACGATATTCATATCATAGTCTTCTACTTCCAAAGAAATGCTTTTTCCATCGGCTAGTTTACCATCATCATATAATAATAAACTATATCCATTATAATTTTTTGTATTATAATCATAATCTTTTAATACAAGATAATTTTTTCCTTCATAACTTAACACGCCAAAAGATGTTAATAGACAGCTATATGAATTGGTTAACGTATAGGTTTGATCTTCCGCTCCTTTATAAAATTCCAAATTACAAAAGCCACCTGAACCTCCTCCGAAATTCAATGCTACTATATCATCAATTCCATCATTGTCACCATCTATTTGAATTGCAGTTACGCTTCCCATAGCTACAACCTCTGTTTTTGTATGTTTCGTAAATTCTTCTGAACTTATTTCTTTTTTCGTAAGCATTGCATCAATTATAGATTCACCATCAGCAAGGTTTACTTTTTCTATTAGTAATTCTGTTAAGTCTTCAGTAATTACTTTTGTCTTAGTTACTTTTGACGCATTTACCATTTTCGCACTTGAGTAGTACTCGGTAATATCTTGTGATGTCGCTTGTTTCTTGGCAGTGAATTTTACTTGGAATAATTGCTGCACACCTACAGGTATCGTTTTGTCGGTGTCATCTTCTTGTGTTTCTTCCTGTTGGACATTTGTGTTACTGTCTTCATTGTCTGTAGGTTCTGTATTCTCTGCCACTGTATTATTCGTATTAGCTACGCTATCTGTTACATTTTCTTTGTTATTACTTTTACTACAGGCAGTAATCATCGATGCTATTAGTATAACTGCTATAATTAGCTTAATATTTTTTTTCATTGTATCAAATCCCTTCTTTTATATCTTATCATATCTTCATCACTGATTTACATATTTCATTCTAGCACGGAAACTAAGCTTTACTTTGACATATAAATTACACCAAGCCAGCAATATCCTTCAATTTTCATTCCAGTTTCATCTGCTACGGATTCCATTATCTTGTTAAAGTCTTTGTCCGTTATATCGTATTGTGTTCTTAATAAAGCTTCACCATTGTTAGAAAGTTCTTCAACTAAATTTTCTGTAATTGTATCGATATCGAAATATTTTTTATTATAACGATAATATTCATTATCTTCTTCATCACAATAATAATCATAAAGTTTTTCATCTATCACATAATCATCATCTGCAACTAATATACCATTAATGCCCATATCAGAAACATTTAATAATGCATTTCCAACTTCATCGCTATCATTGTTAGTTACGTCAACTGTTACCCACTGGTTATCAATATTAACTCGATTCCATGCATGTGGTATATTACCGTTAAGCACCCCTGTTACAACGATACTTTCTAACCCTGCCTCATCTGCAAGCACTTTAAATGCGCCTGCATAACTTGCACATACGCCTACCCCATTGATCAAAACACCATAAACGGTAAACGAATCGTTAAATTGTTTATCTTTCTTTTTAAAATTATTTGATTCTACATTTTCTAAAGCTGTATCGTCATACTCTGCATGTTCACATAAATATTGATTGATTGCAATTTCCTTTTCTATGGACGTCATATCCTCATCAATGATTTCCTTAATAATGTCTTTTGACTTTTGTATTACCTGCTGACGTTTTTCTTCTGTTTCTTTTGCAGAATCATCATATTTTACATAAAGAATTCTATCTTCTTCATTATACTTCGTTTCATCAATTCCCATTACTAGAGGATTCTGATACATTGCTTCCCGGAATGCATCAATAACAATATCCGTATCTCTGCTTTCTGTAAACACCGACAAATTAATCATTTCTTCACTTTTTAATAGGTGTATTGCAATATATTCACTTAGAGCGCTGTTGGCTGTAACTTTATTTGTTTCTATATTGGCTTCTACTTCAAGGGAGTCCTGTCCCTCTTCTGTTGTTGTTTCTTCCTTTTCTGGGGCTTTTTCAACTGTTGATTCAAAATCAATTATTTTAATATCACTATTGACATAACCGCTTTTTGCCTTTAATGATTCTTGTCTCTTTATAAGTTCTTTTAACTCTTTTTGCGCAGTAGATACATCAATATTGGCTATGTAATAATCGCGAGATAAATTAGTTCCTTGCGCAGTTCCCCGTATATATATATCATTTGATCCATCGTATTTTACCTTATTCTCATATTCTACAATACGACGTGTTATACTACCATCACACAATGTAATGGCCGCTTCGCTTGGTAATTCATTAAAACTTTCAAGATAGGTACCTACTTCATTCAAATAAGTAAGGTCTGCTAATTCGTATGGCAATTTTTTAGAATATTCATTAAGAGAAATCAAATTGCTTATAGGCGAAGCTTTAGCCTCATTAATTGCAATTACTCCAATAAACTTCTCTGACGTTCCAAAATATTCTTCATTCAATTTGTCAAATTCATTATCATATTCGTTATAATTCAAGAAATCTTCCGGTACAGAAAAATCCATGAATTCATTATTCATTGTAGAAACTTGTCCTCCAACCTCCAAATCAGATGAAGTCCATGACGTTTCTGTTGTTCTAGCAAATGCAAACGCACTAGTTAAAAATCCATCCTTATCAGACTTATCAATTGTAAATAATAAATACTCCTTTGCTCCTTCTACCTTATTCCATGAAATCTGAGCATACCCATCTTCATTACAAGAAAATGTCACTTGTGGTGCTTCTTTTATTTCTGAATCAACTTTATAAATGGTTATGATTGGCTTCTCAAGTTCTTTACCTGTCTTAGTATCACATTTTTGTAATAAATAAAATTGATTAAAATTCCCCCAATTTCCAGTATAGTCATCAAATAAATAAGTACCATTCAGGTCATTAATGGAAATATCTGAACCTATACTTTTCTCTATCTCAGCAAGTCCAAAGTATGGTGGTGAAATTGTAAGAACTTTTGTTTCTTCATCATAACTATATGCACAATCTATTCCAAATTCATATTTCATCTGATCATCTTCATAAAAGCTAAAATATTCACTCAAAGCAAAAACTCCATCACTTCCATAAGGATCGAATTCTAATGTCAGTTGTATATCTTCCTCTCGATCTACGTGAATGATTGAATCTGCATAATCATATTCAACCTCCCCATATTTTTCTCTAAGAGATGATAGTAACTTAGTATCGTTTGCGTTTTCCTCCTCATCTATAGTGTCTTTAACGTTTCCTTCTGTCTCTGTTCTAGCATTAAGTGCAGTCTTATCATCTCGTAAATCTTCCTTTATCTGTTTTCCACAACTGGTTAATACAAAAACTGCTGATAATGATATGCAAATTATTCTACTTAATCGTTTTTTTAGTTTCATTTTCCTACTCCGCCCTGACTTATTTAATCTAACTTGCTGAAATATTACTTTTTATTACATATATATTTAATTATACATTATCTCGTATTTTATAAGCTTAGGTATTATTTACTATTTTCTTTGCTATGGTTCTGTTTATTAAGATCTAACTCCATGAATGAACTTTCCAAGCTTTTTCTTTACTATATTAAATTGTAATCTTTTCTATATGAAATGTACTATTATCTATCGTCATACGTGCCATGGTAATCTCTAGATCAAACCGACGCTTACCACAGCTTCCTGGATTAAACATTCTAACACCAGCCACTTCTTTGTCATCATATTTGTGGGAATGTCCATATACTATGAGATCCACATCTGATAAATCTTTCGGGATGTCCTTCTTATTGTGTACTATAAATATGCGTACTTCTTCTATAGTTATCATCAATGATATAGGTAGCTCACTTGCCCATTCTTTGTCATTGTTGCCTCGTACGATGTAAAGTGGTGCGTAACTTTGCATTTCATCAACTATGTCTTGGCTATTGATATCACCTGCATGAATAATGATGTCCGAGTCTTTTAGTTGTTGTTTTACTTCGTCACGGAGTAGTCCGTGGGTGTCTGATAGAATCGCTATCGTTGTCATTGTTATTCTCCTTCTTTCCTCATTCCCAGTTGGTTCCATATGTTTTTTCTGCTAATCAGATAAGTTTTAACTAATCTCTAGTTATCCTATATTTTAGCACAAAAAAGCAATATTATTTGCCCCCACTACTACATCACTGCAACCGTATTCCCTTCTTTACCTTTTCTTGTATTCATTTAATTTTTCATAGAGTACATCTCTTAATGTTTTATATTCTTTTGGTGTGTTTCCATAAATACCTGCTGTAGAAACTATTGTACCATCATTAAACTCAACTCCAAATTGCCAGAGACATTCCTCTCCTCCTTCTCCCCTATATCCATTATACTCATAATCCCACTCACCTATATTTGCTTCCTCAAGTTCTTTTATTATTTCTTCCTTCATCTCTGGTGTTAATTCAATAACTTTATCTGCATATCTAATATCATCATATATTCCAGCATTATCTGGGTTATAGTATAATTTACTCTTTTCAAAATCAATAACACAAGAATATCCTCCATCTCCTATATTATAGGAATCAACTAAATAATGAATGGAATCTATATTTGGCAACTCTCCTTCATATTCTTTTGCAGCAAGTATATACGTAAAGTCGATTGTTCCGTATTCTTCTTTTATTTTTATTTCCTCTTCCATCTCTTTTAAAGACAATTTTAAATAATTTGTGACATCTGTAGGGTTAATTAATTCATCTTTTATAATTATTAAATCTCCTTCTGTTATTTTGAAATATGAAATAATATCTTCAACTGGTATCTCCTCTAGGTCTTCCTCTGTAACTCCAAACATTTCCATTAACAATTCTTTTGTTGCTAACTTATCCTCTTCTCCTTCTTGTTGATTCGTACTTATTCCTCCTATACTCACTTTTTCTTCCTCCCTAGGCTTTTTACTTGAACAAGCTGAAAATAATATACTCGTTAGTATTACACTAAATATTAAAGACAAAATCTTTTTTTCATACTTAATCATTTCCTTTCGTTAATAAAATACTGATTTCCTCCAGCTTTATTAATGCCTCTGGAAAATACTTTTTTCATTCTCTTAATGCCTCTTGTAATTTCATATACTTCTATTAGATTGTATGGTTTAATAAGTACAACTCACTTTCCTGTAATGCTTCTTTCGTGTCAATATATTAGTTTATCACTTATTAGACGAATTAATATTATGTCTAGTTCCATTTAACACAACCATTTTGGGCAGGTATTTCACTCAGATTCGTTGTATTACTCAAATCCCTATATTAGAATAGGAATGCCAAAAACTCTAGCATTCCCTTCTTTATCATTTCTAGTATTCATTTAATTTTTCATACAGTTCATCTCTTAACGTTATATATTCTTTTGGTGAATTTCCATATAGCCCCCTGTTAGAAACAATTGTCCCATCATTAAACTCTACTCCAAATTTCCAAAAACATTCCTCTCCACCTTTTCCTCTATATCCATCATACTCATAATCCCACTCCTCTAGCTTTGCATCTTCTATTTCTTTTATTATTTCTTCTTTCAACTCTGGTGTTAAATCAATAACTTTTTCTGCATATCGAATATCTCTATATGCACTTGCAGTATTTGGTTCATAGTATACTTTATTTTTTTCAAAGTCAATAACACAAGAATATCCTCCCTCTCCTATGTTATAGGAATCAACTAAATAATGAATGGAATCTATATTTGGAAATTCTCCTTCCTGTTCTTTTGCACCAAGTATATACGTAAAGTCGATTGTTCCGTATTCTTTTTCTATTTGTTTTTCTTCTTCCATTGACTTTTGTAAGAGTTTCAAATTTGTTATAATAGATGCGTTTTCTTTCATATCTTCTTTAATTTCATTTAAATTTTTTACAGTAATTTTAAAATAATATAGAATCTCATCAACAGGTATCCCATCTAGGTCTTCCTCCGTAATAAGAAATAAATCAATTAAGTACTCTTTTGTTGCAAGCGTCCCATTATCTTCGTTTATATCCATTTCTTTTACCTCCTCTTTTTTTACCTCCTCTTTTTTCCCTTCTTCTTGTTTTTTCACAGTACAAGCAGTCAATAATACGATTAAAAACACAACACCTATTAATATACATATAATTTTTCTTTTCATATCTACTTATGTCCTTTCGCTAATGAAATAGGGATATCCTCCATCTTTATTATTAGCTCTGAGAAATATTGTATAATTCTTTTATTACATCTTGCAATTTCATATACTTCTATTAGATTGTTTGGATTAATATGTACAACTCACTTTCCTGTAATGCTTCTTTCGTGTCAATTAATAGTTTATCACTTATTAGACGAATTAATATTATGTCTAGTTCCATTTAACGCAACCATTTCAGCCCGTCATTTCGGCCCAGTATTTCACTCTTATCGTTGCATTCCACAAAACCCTATATCTGAAAAGGAATGCCAAAAACTTTAGCATTCCCCTCTTTACTTTTTCTAGTATTCATTTAATTTTTCATACAGTTCATCTCTTAACGTTTTATACTCTTTTGGTGTGGTTCCATAATTACCAACGGTAGACATTATTGTACCATCATTAAATTCTACTCCAAATTCCCAAAAACATTCCTCACTTCCTTCTCCCCTATATTCATCGTACTCATACTCCCACTTTTCAAGATTTGCTTCTTCAAGTTCTTGTATTATTTCTTCTTTCATCTCCGGTGTTAAATCAATAACTTTTTCTGCATATCGAATATCATCATATATTCC
>NZ_CBDLAM010000079.1:0-16499 GCF_965301125.1 Anaerosporobacter sp.
TAAAATAACTCTTAATTGTAGATGAATGGGTTGCGTTTCATTTTACAATTAAGGAAAAGAAGGTAATATGCAAAATTATATATCGCATATTACCTTCCTTTTCTTCTATCTATAGTCTCTTACGGCCAGTATATCCATAATCAATTAATACAGGGACTTCGTCTACTATACCCCAACTAGATCTTCTAACTAAGTCTCCTCTAGCTAGCCCATACTTTCTTCTTATATCAACAAAATAAGGACGCTCTACTAATTGTCTCATATCCCTGACATCATAATATTGTATTACTTGACTAAGACTTAATAATTTCTCGCCTTTTTTCATAATAAGAAACATAGCATCCTCAGACATAGTAAGTATTGGAGCAAATAGAGCAGTATGTTCTTGGTTATAGACATTATATTCAACCTTATTTTGGTAAATACCACCTCTATTAATTGCGGCCTTTACTACATATCCATTGTTTAGATCAAATACACTTCTTGATGACCCTGACCCTATATAAATATACGTACCATGTCTTAATTCTTTTTTAATAACTTCAAAATCAATTATATACTTATCCATTTCATAATCACATCAATACTTACTCATTAACAATATATTCGACTTATTATGAAAATGTTCGACTTTTTCACTATTTTCACTAATTTCTCAGCTTTATTATTTTATGTCTTTATTCTAATTCAAAAGCACCCGTATACAATTGATAGTATTTACCTTTTTGTTCAATCAGTTCATTGTGATTGCCTCGTTCCACAATTCTACCCTGCTCTAATACCATGATAACATCAGAATTCTTAACTGTAGATAATCGATGGGCAATAACAAATACCGTACGTCCTTTCATCAATGCATCCATACCACGTTGTACAATTACTTCTGTACGAGTATCAATAGATGAGGTAGCTTCATCAAGAATCATAACAGGTGGATCAGCAACTGCTGCACGTGCAATCGCAAGTAACTGTCTTTGTCCTTGAGATAGATTAGCACCATTACTTGTTAGTGGTGTTTCATATCCATTAGGTAGGCGAGTAATAAAATCATCTGCACCAGCTAACTTCGCTGCTTCGATACATTCTTCATCTGTAGCGTCTAACTTACCATAACGAATGTTATCCATTACAGTTCCCGTAAAGAGATTGGTCTCTTGCAGTACTACACCAAGTGAACGACGTAAATCTTCTTTTTTAATTTTATTGATATTAATGCCATCGTAACGAATCTTACCATCTGCTATATCATAAAAACGATTGATTAGGTTAGTGATTGTAGTTTTACCAGCACCTGTAGCACCTACGAAGGCAATCTTTTGACCTGGCTCAGCATATAAAGTGATGTTGTGTAATATGGTCTTATTCTCTTCATATTCGAAATCTACATCAAACATTCTTACATCGCCTGTTAGTTTTGTATAAGTAACACTTCCATCGCCATGAGGATGTTTCCAAGCCCACATTCCTGTACGTTCTTTACATTCCACAATCTGGCCATTTTCTTCTCTTGCATTTACTAAAGTTACATATCCATGATCTTCTTCTGGCTCTTCATCAACTAATTCAAATATACGCTTTGCTCCTGCAAGACCCATGACTACGGAATTAATTTGATGGGATACTTGATTTATATTACCAGCAAACTGTTTTGTCATATTAAGGAATGGAACTACTATACTTATAGCAAAAGGAAGTCCTGATATACTTAGATTTGGTGCTTTAGACAATAATAGCAAACCACCTGATAAGGCAACAACTACATAGAGAATATTGCCGATATTGTTTAGTAATGGTCCTAATGTATTAGCGTATTTATTGGCAAGCTGTGAATTTTCAAATAATTTGTCATTGATTTTATCAAAACCATCTTTACTTTCTTCTTCATGACAGAACACTTTAATTACTTTCTGTCCATTCATCATTTCTTCAACAAAACCTTCTACTTCTCCAAGGGCCATTTGTTGACGGATAAAATATTTGGCTGAATTGCCTCCTACCTTTTTCGTTAAAATCATCATAATGATAACTCCAACTAATACAACAAGGGTCAACCATATACTATAATACATCATGATACAAAAAACTGTTAAAACAACAATACCCGATATCATAAGCTGTGGTATACTCTGTGATATCAACTGACGTAATGCATCAATATCATTTGTATAGTAACTCATGATATCTCCATGATTATGTGTATCAAAATATTTAATAGGTAGATTTTGCATTCCGTTAAACATCTTCACACGAAGTTTCTTAAGAGATCCTTGTGTAATAACTGCCATTAAACGATTATAAGCAATGGAAGCTATTAGAGAAAGTACATAGCATGTAATCAATAAAAGTACCAGTTTCATAATTCTACCTGAAACTGCACTCCAATCTCCAATCCTCCATGTTTCTTCTATGGCAGATATAACATTTTGCATGAAGATTGCAGGAATTGAAGAAACAATTGCATTGAATATAATGCAAACCAATACAACTGGTAATAATACTGGATAGAATTCAAATAAAGTCTTAATTAAACGGCTCATTACACCTTTTTGTTTCGTAGTATTATTTTTCATCTTGTTCACCTGCCTTGTTCTGAGATAGGTATACTTCTCTGTATATCTGATTGTTCTTTAGTAATTCAGAATGCGTTCCGATACCATTAATGGATCCACCATCCATAACGATAATACAGTCTGCATCTTCAACAGATGCTGTTCTTTGGGCAATTATAATTTTCGTTGTATCAGGAATGAACTCTTTAAATGCTTTACGAATCAAAGCATCTGTCTTGGTATCTACAGCACTAGTGGAATCATCCAAAATCAAAATCTTTGGTTTTTTCAAAAGAGCACGGGCAATACACAAACGTTGCTTTTGTCCACCAGACACATTGCTACCCCCTTGTTCAATATGAGTATCATATTTATCTGGGAATCCTTGAATAAATTCATCTGCTTGTGCTAATTTACAAGCTTCTATTATTTCTTCATCCGTTGCTTCTTTATTTCCCCATCGTAGATTCTCTTTAATTGAACCAGAGAATAGTACATTCTTTTGTAATACTACTGCTACCTGATTACGAAGAGTTTCCAAATCGTAATCTTTAACGTCAATACCTCCAACCTTAACAACACCTTCTGTGGCATCATAGAGCCTTGGAATTAATTGAATCAATGAGGATTTCGATGAACCTGTACCACCAATAATACCTATGGTCTCACCTGAGTTAATATGTAAATCAATATTTGATAAGGACATCCGTTTTGCTTCATCTGAATATTTGAAACTTACATTTTCAAAATCAATCGAACCATCTTTAACGACTTTCTGTCCATTTGGCGAACTAGTAATACTACTATCTTCACTCAAAACTTCTAGGATACGATGTGCTGATTCACTTGCCATTGTAAGCATAACAAATACCATAGAAAACATCATTAAGCTGTTAAGAATCTGAAAGCTGTAAGTTAATAACGCTGAAAATTGTCCCACATCTAGGTCAGCTCCCCTAGAGCTTATAATCGTATACGATCCAAATGATAGTACGAAAGCCATTACCGTATATAAACAAAATTGCATCAATGGGTTGTTGATTGCCAATATCTTCTCCGCTCTAGTAAAGTCGGCACATACATCCTCTGCTGCATTATTAAATTTCTTCTTCTCGTAATCTTCTCTTACGTAAGATTTAACAACACGCATACCTTTTACGTTTTCTTGTATGGAATTGTTTAGCGCATCATACTTACGAAATACTTTCTTAAACAACGGCATAACTTTCCAGATTACAAGAAACAGACCAACTCCAAGTACTGGGGCAACGAATAGGAAGATAAATGCCATTTTTCCTCCCATAGCGAAGGCCATGACAAATGAAAATATTAACATTAACGGACATCGAATAGCTAAACGAATAATCATCATATATGCATTCTGCACATTCGTTACATCTGTAGTAATCCTAGTAACCAATGATGATGTTGAGAACCGGTCAATATTTTCAAATGAATATGTTTGTATTTTATAATATAAATCTTTTCTTAGATTGCGTGCAAAACCACTTGAAGCCGTGGCACTTGCATAACCTGCAATCACACCAAATGTAAGTGATAACCCAGCCATAATTACTAGAGCAATTCCATATGTAGCAATAACACGAAATTCACAACCTGCTTTGATTTCATTAACAAGCTTAGCAATAATAAATGGTATGATACACTCAATCAACACCTCTAATGAGACAAACACGGGTGATTTAATAGAATCCTTCTTAAATTCCCGTATAGATTTTGCTAGTTCTTTATACATTGATTCTTCTCATCTCCTTAGTAATTTTTAGTCAAAAAAAAAGCGAAGCCAGACTTAAATCCGGACTTACGCACTAGCTACTCGATTCTTTTATTATAGAACGTATTTTTGTATTTGTCAAATTCTAATTTACTAAAAATTAGTTTCCATGTAGTGAAGCAGCTAAATCCATATCTTCATTGATTTAACTGCTTCACATATATTAAGAATTAAAAAGGAATTATAGACATATTACAAACCCAGATATGCCTTCTTCACCTTCTCATTATTCAACAGTTCTTTCGCATCTCCACTCATGGAGATATGACCTGTCTCTAATACATAAGCACGGTCAGCTATAGAAAGGGCCATCTTTGCATTCTGTTCAACCAGTAATACCGTAATTTCTTGCCTATGTACCTCCCTAATTATGGCGAATATTTCTTTTACTAGCAAAGGAGAAAGCCCCATAGAAGGTTCATCCATAAGGATTATTTTTGGCTTACTCATTAATGCACGCCCTACTGCTAACATCTGTTGTTCACCACCAGATAATGTGCCTGCTAGTTGCTTCTTACGTTCCTTAAGTCTTGGAAAACGTTCAAATACTTCATTAATCGATTCCGATATCTCTTCCCTGTTATTACGAATATAAGCACCCATCTCTAAGTTTTCAAAAACAGTCATAGAAGGAAATATGTGTCGTCCTTCCGGAACATGTGCCATTCCTAGCGTGATAATCTTACTTGCTTCTGTTTTTATTAAGTCCTTTCCATCATAACTGATGATACCACTAGACGGCTTTTTTAGTCCTGTAATTGTATGTAAGATTGTAGTCTTGCCAGCACCATTGGCACCAATTAGGGATACAATTTCACCATCATTAACAGTTAAACTTACATCATGAATGGCATGTATGGCGCCATAGCTAACATTAATATCTTTTAATTCTAACATAGTGCTGCTCCCTCCTCTTCATCTTTACCGAGGTATGCTTCAATAACATGCTGATTGTTAGCAATCTCTTCTGGCGTACCTGATGCAATTGTTACACCGTAATCAATAACCTGAATTCTTTCACAGATTTTCATTACTAAACTCATATCATGTTCTATTAACAATACGGAGATCTTAAACTTATCCCGAATTACATTAATGATTTCTAATAACTCTGCTGTCTCAGTTGGATTCATTCCCGCTGCTGGTTCATCAAGCAATAAGAGTTTCATACCCGTTGCTAAAGCACGTGCAATCTCTAGTCTTCTTTGCTGTCCATAAGGAAGATTTTGAGCTACATACTCAGCCTTATCTTCAAGATGCACAATTTTTAGTAGTTCCATTGCCTTTTCCCGAACTTCTTCTTCCTGCTTCCAATATGTTTTCGTTCGCAAGATAGAGGCAACTAGGGAATAAGACATATGCATGTTCATTGAAACTATCACATTCTCGATTACTGTCATCTTCTTAAATAATCTTATATTCTGAAAGGTTCTTGAGATTCCTGCTGCTACAATCTGATGTGTCTTCTTGCCATTCATCTTCTCACCATTCAGATAAAATGATCCTTCTGTAGCCTGGTATACTCCCGTTAACAAATTGAATACTGTAGTTTTTCCTGCACCATTGGGTCCAATCAACCCAAGTAGCTCACTTTTTCCAATCTCTAAGCTGAATGAATCAACTGCCTTTAGACCTCCAAAAGTGATTCCTAAATTCTGCACTTTTAAAACTGGTACATTATCGTTACTATCATTATTCATTCGCTAGACCTCCCTTCTTATTCTTACTGAATAGATTCCTGATGCGTCTTACTATTCTAGTCAACGAGAACTCCCAAGTTCCAAAGATACCACCTGGTTTAAAGATCATTACCAATACTAAAACGATGGAATATGCTAACATACGATAACTAGCAAACGAACGCATAAGTTCTGGTAACGCCGACAGAAAGGTCGCTCCAATAATAGAACCTGTCAAAGAACCAGTACCACCTATAATAACTTCTGTTAACATCTCGGCAGAATAGCTAAAGTTAAAGTTGGTTGGAATCATAGCAGTCATATAATGGGCATACATTGCTCCACCGATACCTGCAAAGAAAGCTGAAATCGTAAAATTCAATACTTTATAGAATGTAACATTAATACCACTTGCACTTGCAGCAATATAATCTTCTCGAATCGCTATAACGGTTCTACCAAAACGAGATCTAATATACATATACATAACTACCACACATACTACCATTGCCCAAAAGCACCAATAAAAACTGGATAATTTGGTTATACCACTCATTGTTCGACCAGAACCAGTGATCTTGAAATTACAGAATGCTACTCTAATAATTTCTGCAAATGCAACTGTTACAATTGCCAAGTAGTCACCTCGTAAACGTAGTGCTGGTATACCTACCAAAACACCCGTAATTGCAGCTGCAATACCGCCAACGAAAAGTGCAATAATAAACAAAGCTATATCTGGTACCCCATAACTAGCTAATGCATTCGTGACGATTGCGGAAGCGTACGCCCCTACTGACATAAATCCAGCATGCCCAAGTGAGAACTCCCCCATATACCCAACTAAGAGATTTAAAGAAGTTACCATAATAATGGTATAACATGCAGTCGTACATATACCTTTAATATAAGTTGTTCTAGCACCTAATACTCCAGATTGAAATGTTGTGTATAGTAGGAAAAATACCACTAGTATTCCAACCAAATTTATCAAGTACGATAGTTTCTTTTTCTTTGCCATACCACTCACCTACACTTTCTCACCAACATTTTTACCTAGAATACCTGACGGTTTTACTAATAATACTATAATTAGCAGACTGTATGTAATTGCTTCATACCAACCAGGAGCTATATATACTTTAACGAATATCTCAACTAAGCCTACGATAATTCCACCTAACATTGCACCTGGAATACTCCCAATCCCTCCAAGTACTGCTGCTATAAATGCCTTAAGTCCCATCATAGATCCCATGTCTATTGTACATCTTGGATAGGTCGAACAATACATCAAAGCTGCAACAGCTGCTAAACCAGAACCAATTGCAAATGTCGTTGTAATAATTTTATTCACATTAATCCCCATCAAGATAGATGCCTGTTTATCTTGAGGTACCGCACGCATTGCTTTACCTAACTTAGTTTTCTTAACAAACAACTGTAACCCAACCATTATTACAATACCAATTGTGATTGTTAATAGGTATTTACATTGTAATCTTGCACCGAAAAATTCAATAGAAGGAAGTGTAAAAATAGCTCTTACAGATTTAGGGTTTGCTCCGAATAATACCATTGCTAAGTTTTCCAAGAATAAACTCATTGCTAATGCAGTGATTAATGCCGACATCGAACCAGCGCCACGAACAGGGCGATAAGCAATAACTTCAACTAATACACCAACGATTACACAGACAATTACAGCAAATATAACTGCTAACCAAGCTGGCATACCTTGATTGACCATCAACGGAACAGTATAGAATAATGTATACGCACCTACCATGATAAAATCACCATGTGCAAAATTAATCATACGGATAATACCATATACCATGGTATATCCCAGTGCTATCAGTGCGTATATAGCACCTTGATTAAGACCGTTTATCAAACTTTGAAAGAATAAGGACACTACCGAACACTTCCTTTCTAATTCATTTATTTTCCTTCTGGAGTAAGAGTCTTAAACCATTTCACTTTACCATCTTCATAAGTATTAATAACAACGCTCTTTGCAGGATCTCCATTCTCATCTAATGTAAATGTTCCACCTACACCAGTGAAGGTCATGCCTGTCATACCTTTTACTAAGGATGCTGTATCAGATCCACCACCATTTTTTGCAGCTTCAACTAACATGTAAATCGCATCGTAATAAAGCGCTGCACAAGCATTCATACTTTCTGCTCCATATTTTTCAGTGTATTTTGTAACGAAGGATTGAACAGCTGGTGCTGTATCCTCGGATGAATAATGATTTGTAAAGTAGCAGTTATCAAAATACGTTTCAAGTCCAGTAGTATCACTGCCGTCCCAACCATCACCGCCCATGATGATTCCATCAAAACCAGCATCTCTTGATTGTTGTACTAATAAAGGTACCGTATCAAGGAAACAAGGGTAGAATAAGAAGTCTGCACCTGATGCTACAGCTTGAGAAGCTTGTGCTGTGAAGTCTGTGTCTTTTGTAGTACACTCACCTGTGTATACGATTTCAATTCCAGCCGTTTTAGCATTATCAACGAAGGCATCTTTTAAACCATTGGAATAATCATCATCTTTAGCGTAGATAATAGCTACTTTTGAAGCACCTTGTTCTTTCGCAAATGCTGCAGCCATCTTTCCTTGATATGGATCAATGAAACAATCGCGGAATATTGTAGGGCCAACTTGTGTCACTTTATAATTAGTGGCACCAGTTGCCAATAATAACATTCCACTCTCATTCGCTAATTCAGCCATAGGAAGAGTTACAGAGGAGAAGAATGCACCTACAATGGCTTCTGGTTTTTCTGGTTCCAAGCTGTTATATGCATTAATTGCTTGCTTTGAATCACTAGCATCATCAACTACTTTACCTCCATTAACAATCTCTACCTTGTATGGACTATCACTGCTATTTATCTCTTCTGCCGCCATTGTAATTGCATTCTGTGCACCTTCCCCATAGATAGCAGAACCGCCAGTTAATGAACAGATAACACCGATTCTTATTATGTTATCTTCACTTCCTGAAGATGCAGTAGAACCACTTGTAGAACTGTCACTATTATCAGAACTCTCATTCGTCTTACTAGTATTCGTATCTTTTGTTGATGAATCATTACTACAACCTACTAGCATGGTACTTACCATTGCTACACTTAGCAAAATACTTAAGATCTTTTTCTTCATAATTCATTCCTCCTGGATATTTATTTTCTATAAATCGCCTGAATTAGACGTATTTATCACTATTACACGCAAAAAGATTCCGCCATAAATGACGAAACCTCTTTGTTTCTTACTCTTTACAATATTCTTTTAAACTAAGAACTTATCTTTAACCATAAGTTTAATTAACTCGACACATTGTTCATATGAGTACCCTGCTGTATTAATGCAAATATCATAATTATAAGGGCTTTCCCATACTCTATTAGTATGATATTTATAATATTCTTTTCGGAATTTATTATTATTAGTAACGTATTTCTCTGCATCTTTTAAAGAGATTCCTTGTCTTTCAACCTCCCTTTGTATACATATTTCTTCTGGAGCATAGATAAAAACTTTTAATACATTGGGATAATCTTTAAGAATATAATCGCATGCTCTTCCTACACAAACATAGGATTCTGTCTGGGCTAGTTCCTTAAGTACCTTGGCTTGATAATTAAAAAGGTTTTGATCTGATACAAAGTCATTACTTTCTGGTGGAATTAATTCCCCATTGTATACCTTCTTTGATACTCGATATAAGAGCTTTGTCTTAGTAACTTCATCAGCTCGAATAAATAGCTCCTCACTGATACCACTATCTTCTGAAGCTAATTGCAGTAGCTTTCGATCATACCGATTGATTCCATAGTGCTCTGCTAGCATCTTACTGATTGTGGTTCCACCACTTCCGCATGTTCTAGTTATTACAATTACGAACTTCTCCATAGTCCTCCCCCTTCCAGATGGCTAAATTATATTAACTTTTACATTGAATAGTTTTTCTCAATTACTTTATCGTACCAATCCTTACATAGTTCAAAATGATTTAAAGCATTCACAATACACAAACGCATGAGCTCTAATAGATTTACATGAAACTGCAAATCGATCCCATCAATTGCGTATTCTAGCCATCCATACATATCAACCATACCACAACTCGATGCCATTTTAATGGCTTCAATCTCCATCTCCTTTGAATGAATCCATTCTGGCTTTTTATGTAACCAAGCTACAGCTGATATTAAAGCTTCCACGCCCCAATGGGATATGGTAGCTGTTATTATGTAGTCTGCGGCAACTTCAGAAGCACTGCCTTCTCCACATCCACAACTACAACCCTCTTTTTCCATATACGGAACATATTTTTGTAAATGCTCTTTCATTGCTCCCATACCAAGTTCATTACCTAAATCTCCAATAGCAATATTCAAAATACCAGCATCCTTACATTTTTTGAACAAGATATCAGTTTTTGCTTCTAGTTTAGTAAGATCGAACCCTTTCGCATTATGATAAACTCCTTTACAATTGGCACCTGGTGCTTCAATGGCGATCACTGCCTTAGGCGGTAACGTCTTCATAATATCTTCCGCCTGTTCTTCTGCCCTAGTGCTATTCTTCGTAAATAGAATACGTCCCACTGCGATTGGCATGGTTTTTATCTTATTCGGTTTTTCATATAGATGTAGACCTACAACATCCGCTAGTTTTTCTACAGCATTATCACACTCCTTCGGACAGATAATAATAGGTTTGGCATCATATACCTTTACTAACATTCTTGCTAGTAACATTGCTCCTATAATACCGTCCATTTCAGCATGTTTATGAGGCATTAATACAAAACCAGTTATAATATATACAAGGTCATCTTTCTTTATCGTGGAATCTAATACCTTTGCGCATCTCATAGCAATTGGTTCACCCATATATTTTCTTGAACCTTCGTATAGTATTCTACATACACCATATCCTCTTGGATCCAAATTCATTAACTGATCTAGATTCTCTCCAACATTTAATTCCGCTAATTCCTCTGCATTCATAACTGCCTCTCAATCAATCCACAATAGCTACGAAATTCCGTCATCAGATTATCTTGTAACGCATTAATTAATTCAGGCGCCTTCCCACCGACTGGTTTTCCTTCAAAGGCGTCTGCTACTAAACAGAAATTGCTTGAACTTGTTACAATGACTTCATCTGCTTCCAGGAGTTCATCCAGTGTATATGTAGTTTCTTCTACTGGTATATGCAGTTCCTTACAAGCCTTAAACAAATGTCTCTTGGCGATGCCATCTAAGATATAACAATCATTAGGGTGGCTCTTTAGAACTCCATCCTTTATAATTGATACATTACTGTGGGCACATTCTGTAACAATAGTATCTCTGTGAAATACCGTCTCAAAACACCCCTCTTCACTTGCTTTTTGTGCTGCCATAACAGCTGGTAAGAGATTCAAAGTCTTAATATTACAATGAAGAAATCTAGTATCTTCCATAGATGTAAGCTTAATCCTCTCTTTTAAATCATTAAATTTCAATGGCATAATCATAATCCAGAGGTTAGGATTAACTTTAGGAAATGCATGATTTCTAGTTGCCGTTCCCCTAGTGACTTGCCAATATACAAAGAGATTTTCTCCATCAACCTTATTAACCATGTCTTGCAATATTGACTTAAGTTCCTCCTTAGTAAAAGGTAAATCAATCTTAATCAAGGAGGAACTATGATAAAAACGGTCAATATGCTCATCCACAAGATAAATCACATGATTAGTACAACACGTAGCATCATAAACACCATCTCCAAAAAAATGTACTCTGTCATTCATCGGAACCGTCATCTCCTCAAGCGGTCCAAATGCTCCATTATAGTAACCTAGATTTTCCATTTCTCTGTACTCCTCTCTATTGCTATAAATTCTAGGTAATTGCGAAACTCTTTGTAGTGCATAAAGGAATATCAATGTGTTTTATGTCTGTCGTTACAGTTTGTCGAATTGTGTGTACGTCACATACAATGTTCTTTATTGTATGTGTAAGTCACACGATTTTAGACAAAGTGTAGTAGACAGCCTTAAAACACAGATATTCTTTATGCACGGAGAAGAGTTTCGCAATTACCTAGTTATAAATACAAAAGAACAACACGAATGAGAACGGACTTCGCTGTCCTCACTTGTGTTGTTCTTTTGTATAATTTATTCGCTTATTATATAAATATGAACATGAAATGTAAATCTTTTTTTTCAATTTCCTGTTTTTCTTTTGAAATTTATTACATTTGCTAAATTTTACTAATTAATTTTACAATATACATAATAAATTATCACTTTTGAACTTTGTTCATTCTTTCAACCATTACGACCATCAGCACTACAAATATCACGAGATAAAACGGATATAATTTAATACTGATATTTTCTGCTAGAAAGCCAAAAATAGGTGGCATGAATGTACTTCCTACATATGCACAAGCCATCTGCATTCCCATTATCGATTGAGACTTATCTGCCCCAAAGTGCTCTGGCGTTGCATGCAATAAACTTGGATAAATAGGTGCAAGGCCTAAACCTAGTAAAACTAATCCAACGAGGGTCATCGCATTATTTAATGGTAACAACATAACTACAATCCCAGCTACAGCAAGTAATTGACCTAGTCTTACCATGTTCTTATCCCCTAATTTATCTGTAATAAACCCACTTATTAACCTTCCTACTGTAATTCCTAAGTAGAATAATGAGGCCCATTTAGCTGCAGTTTGTGCGTTTATTCCTTTATATAATACCATGTAACTACTAGCCCACAAACCTGCTGTTGCTTCAACTGAACAATAACATAAAAACGCTATTAATATAGCTTTTGCTCCTGGTAAACTAATCGTCTCTTTCATACTAAGACTCTTAGCTTCTACTGTCTCATCATCATTCTTCTCCTTTTGTTTTACTTTCCAAAGAGGTAAGGAAAGAGTAAGACAAATTACAAGAATAATTTGAATTATACCAATGGTTTGATATCCTGAATTCCATTTTAGTCCGTTAGTTAAACAAAGCCCCATAATGAACGGTCCTGCTGTGGCGCCAATTCCCCAAAAACAATGCAGCCAACTCATATGTCTTGACTTATAGTGCAAAGCCACAAAGTTATTAAGCGCTGCATCCACACTTCCTGCACCTAATCCATAAGGAATCCCCCATAAGCATAATTGCCAAAATGAATCAGAAAACGAAAATCCCATCAAAGCAATCGCTGTCAACGAAACACTTATGGTAGTTACTAGACCTGTTCCCAATCGACGTATTAATTTATCACTTACAAGACTGGATACAATTGTTCCTCCCGCAATTATCATACTAATTATCCCCGCATATGAAACGGCTACGTTAAATTCTCCATACATAGTAGGCCATGCTGAACCTAAAATTGAATCTGGTAATCCCAAACTTATAAAAGCTATGTATATCACCACTAATAATATTGACGTCATTTAATATCTTTCTCCTTTGCATTTTATCTGTTATAATAATATTCTAAAAACTATATAAATTATATAACGATATCCGTTAACTTATATAACAATAGTATATTTTTATAGTTATACATCACTTAGAAAGGATACTCTTATGGTAGAAATCAAAGTCACTAGTGACTTTTCAGAAATAGTTTCCTATAATTTTGAAAATTTTTTAGTTTGTGCTAAGAAAAATTGGCTATCTAATTATCCAAATATGACTGCTGTCAGCCATTGGCATAGTGATATAGAATTCATTATCGTATTACAAGGTAAAATATTATATTCTGTGAATGGGAAAGATCAATTACTTGAAAAAGGACAATGCATATTCGTTAATTCAGGACAATTACATTCATCCCATGCTGTAAACGGATGTGATTGTAAATTTCTGTGTTTATTGTTCCACCCTTCTCTATTCACAACTGTAGAGCAAATTAAGGATTCTTATGTAAAATCCATTAGTCAGAATCAAAATATACCTTATTATCTATTATCCCATTCGGTAAAATGGCAAAGTGAAGTAATTATTAAATTACAAGAAATCTTTGAGTTATGTCAGACTTATGATTCTGGCTTTGAATTAATTGTATTAAGTCATCTTTACTCTTTATGGCATACTCTATATCAAAACCTATTAAGTACTTCACCTAATGAGGGATTTATAGTTAATAAGCGGCTAGAGAGTCTCCATTCCATGATTGGCTATATTCAAAATTGTTATTCAACCAAATTAACTCTTGAAAAGATTGCATTAGCTGGTTGTGTATGTAGGAGTAGCTGTTGCGATATATTTCAGAGTATTCTAGGAATTACGCCAATACAATACGTTACAAACTATAGAATTGAAAAAAGCATTGAATATCTTAACAATTCTACTTTATCAATTACTGAAATAGCTATGCGCTGTGGATTTAATAGTTCTAGTTATTATACCGAACTCTTCCACAGGGAATTAGGTTGCACACCTTCAGAATATAAAAAACGTATACTTAATTCTACATAAAAACATGAGGCTTTACAAAAGCCCCATGTTTTTTATTCTCCTACACCTTTGTCCTTACTCTTAATCAAAGGTAATATTGTTAATAAAATTAAGGCGCCAAGTATTATATATCCCATACTGTTAGATGCTGCAAATCCTTTTGGAACTGTACCTTTAACAACACCAAATACTTGAAGAATAATACCAAGTAGCCCTATGATTGAACCTCCAGCTACTAGCCCTGATGATAAACTGATTCCATTTCCTACTCTAGCTTGTTTTTCACTCTCTGATTTTGATATTTTTTCTATGAATAGACGAACTAATGCACCTATTAAGATTATTGAAGTAGTTGATATCGGAAGATAAAATCCTATTGCAATAGTCATAATTGGAAGTTTTAACATGAACAATACAATACCTATTACTGCTCCAACAATAATCATATGCCATGGTAATTCACCTGACATGATTCCTGAAGTTAAAGTTGATATTAAATTGGCTTGTGGTAATGCAAAAGGTACGTTATCTCCAGTCATAGTAAGTTGATTTGATAATAATAAAATCACACCTACTACCACAGCAACACCTACTGTACTAGCAATGAGAAAATATTTGTCCATCTCCTTCTTATCCCCACCAATAATGAAGGCAACCTTTTGAGATTGACTATATCCACCTGCCACAGAAATAGCTGTAACTATGAAGGTACCAAACAAAAGTAATGACTTATTATGTTCAGGGCTAACCCAACCCATAATAACAAAAAGTAACGTAACAATTACTAAGGAAGCTATGGTCATACCTGATACAGGTAAATTAGATGTTCCAATTGTTCCTGTCAATCTGCCTGATACAATAACAAATAATAAAGATAAAAATAATGATAGTATGGCACCGATTATAGCCATTGCAATATTTCCACCTGATATCAAAAATGCTGCTACAAATCCTACTACGATACCACCAATTAGTATCCAGGTAGCAAATGATGATTGTTCTGAATCTTTTTCTGATTTTGCACTTACCGTTTCTTTAATAGAAACAACTATTGTTGGTATCAGTTTTATCGCACCAATTAAACCACCAGATAACATCATACCTGCACCAATATACTTAACATAACTCCCTGCAATGTGGTTTACTTGCATACTATGAAGTGCCACGTTAGGATCATTCCATACATGCTCTCCTACTGTAGCGAAGTCTGAGAAATAACTAATAAGTGGCATAATCGCAAAATTGGCCAATACGGAACCTGCAAACATAGTCAATGAAACATCAAGACCGACTATAAATCCAATTCCTAATAATAGTGGATTTGCCTCTATTTCTAATTTCCATTTGTAGAATTTCTCATTCACATAACTTATTACATTATTCGCTACATTAAGAAAGGAACCTGTGAAAACAGTAATAATTCCACCGACTGTAAAACCAATTCCCATATACTTCATGGACTCTCCAGCGCCTTCTGATGCTACTAGTGTTTCTGATATTGCCATAGATTCTGGATACATTAACTTTCCATGTTCTTCTACAACCAAATTCTTATAAACAAGGGAAGAGATTCCCATTCCAAATAAAACGCCACCTATACTTACAATAAATCCTTCAAAGAATGTTATGTTTCCTCCAATTAAGAGAATTCCAGGTAGCAGATATATAATACCGCTTGCAATTGACTCTCCACCACTTGACATTCCTTGCACAAGGTTCTTACCAAGAATCCCTTTTTGCTTCGCGAATATAGCAATAAATGCGGAACCAATAATTGAACCTGGTATACCAGCAGCTACTGTTAGACCTGATTTCATTCCTGAGTAAGCAGTGGATGCCGAGAATAAAGCTGCTAATATAATTCCAATAATTAATATAGCAATACTTCCACCCGATTTAGAGCCATTAGAAACATACGGAACATAATTCTTCCCATGTACTCCACCATAAGCTTCTTTCTCTAATTTTTTATGCATATTCAC